>CAKTZN010000114.1 GCA_934635545.1 uncultured Oscillospiraceae bacterium
CAGCGCCCTCATGCCTGCACCCTATACTTCACGCGATTCCCATACCGCATCGAGGTCAGCAAACCCAGCTGTTCAAACTTCAGCACAAAGCTGCGGATGGTGGCGTAGGCGGCATTGCCGAAGTCCTTTTCCAACTGCTTGGTGGAGAACTCAGCTTCCCCGTACGCGGAGAGGACGAAGTTCCACAGCGCCTTTTCCTTCTCCGTGACCTGCCCTTGCGACAGGGCAGTTTGAAACACCTCGGTCGTCCTGCGGGCAGGAAGCGCCCCATTCAGCTTGTGATATACATTCTCAATGAAATATACCAGAAACGGCGTTACGTCCAGCACGCCGCTGATGCGGGCATTCTCCTCGACCAGCGTGTAAGCATCGTAGTACCCCTTACGGCTCTTGTTGACGTACTCAGACAACGGCACGAACAGGGCGGAAGAATACCCCTGCTGTACCAGATACCACAGGTGCATCAGCCGCGCCATCCTGCCGTTGCCATCAAAGTAGGGGTGCAGATAGGCAATATAGAAGTGGATCAGTGCCGCTTTCAGCAGGTCGTTGCTGTCGGAATCCTCGTGGATGAAGCGCACCAGCTCCCCCATGCGCTCCGGCAGCTGCTGCCACGGCAGGCCGGTATGCTCCACTTTGGAGCCGACTACGTACACGCTGTCGTGCCGGTAGAAGCTGCCGGGGCGCAGCCGGTCTTCCTCCGGCAGATAAGCGCCGATGGCGGTCTCGTACAGCTGGTGAATAGATGCTTCGGTGATTCTGTTGGCGGGGTCGCTGATGAATTCCAGACCCTTCTTCATGCCATAGATGCGGTTCTCGCTTTCATCCGCCGGAGCAAAGCCGGACAGGATTTTACGGACACTGTCGCGGGAGAAATCCACCTGCTCGATGGTGAAAGTGGAGATAATCTCCTCCTCCATGGCCTTCGCGCCGTAAAGCTGCGTGCTGCTCTGCGGCGTCAGCAGAATTCTGGCGGCAGAGAGATGCACCTGTGCGACACTGTTCAGATAGACAAGTTCCTGCTCCGAAAAATCCTTCAACGGCAGCGGGTGGTAGAAGCCGTTCTTCAGCAGCGAAACAAACTCCCCCATATCCGCCTGCGGATATTTGTAACCCAGTTTCTTCAAGTCCAGCACACTTTTATCCGATAGCATCCTAGTAAACAACGCAGCGTCCATATAGCACCTCCTGCTGATAATAAATAGTATCAGTTTATATCAGTATACAGGAGTGTTTTCGGAAATGCAAGAGAAAATGCCGTCTTAGGCATGGAAGAATCCTAGGTCGAAATCCTGCGACCCAAAAGCGATGAAATCAACATCAGGTTTCAGAGGAGCTTTCTTGAAGTAAATGTATTCACAAATTGGTAGAGATAGTTTCCTGCGTCATCCGCGCCTCGCCGGAGGACAGCTCATTGGCACTTTGCGCACAGCCCCTCAAATTTGACCTCTTCCGCGCCTGAATTAGCCCCGAAGTACCCTGATTACAGGTCAATTTTTTGGCTGATGCGCATTTCGGCAAAACCCGTAATCCCTTACACTACAACGGCTTCAAGTCATTTCCGGTTGCTCCACATCCCACTGAATCGGCTCCATCCCCAGCGACCGAACCGCAGAGATCACATGGTCGTCGTATTCACCGTAAGGGCAGCGGATCAGCGTTGGACAGCAGCCGGTGACAGCCTCGATCTTGTCACAGCTTTCCTGAATATCCGCCACGATCTGTGAAGAGGTCAGACTGTTATAGTGGTCGTGATGGGTGGAATGGCTCATGACCTCATGCCCCGCATCATGCAGCGCTTTCACCGACTCAGGATACTTATCCACCCAATCTCCCACGACGAAAAAGGTGGTTTTCACGTTGTACTTCGCCAAAATGTCGATGAGATTCTCCGTATCCTCATTGCCCCACGGTGATGCAAAAGTGCGGCAGTTCACGGAGAACTGTCGCACTTCTTTATTGTGCTTTTATGATAGCATAAATGTGTCCTGTCTGCAACAAAACTTGGTTCAAAAAAGTAAAAGCTTTTTGATAGACGATGATGGTCACAAGCGTTGTGGGACAAGCAGTTGCCGGTGTTTGTTTTACAATTTTAGTCGGGAAAAGCAGGAGAGGCGTAAACGAGCAAAATGCAAAACCGGCCGAAATTTAGTCGGGAAAAATACGCCACTAAACGAGAAAAAGCAGCCCGACTGGACTGCTTTCCCGAATGGATACTCACCATGCATCGGCCAGCAGGAAATCCTGCAGGTGCACGATTCTAATGCCGTTTTCAATCCCCACATCCATGTCATTCAGGGTGACAACGTATTTGGGGTAATGATCCTTGATCTCCATGAGGTTGCCCACCTCGCGGTCCGAGCCCACCGGCAGCTGGACACAGACCTGCACGTAGATCCGCTCATCGCGGCGGGTGGCCACAAAGTCGATCTCCTTTGTATCATTCTTGCCGACATACACATCGTACCCCCGCCGCTTCAACTCCAGAAACACGATGTTCTCCATGGCCCCGTCCAGCATTTTGCGGTTATAGCCCAACAGGGCGTATTTCAGCGACACATCCGCCAGATAATACTTTTCCTGCGTTTTCAGAATACTCTTGCCCTGCAGGTCGTAGCGTTCGCAGGGATAGATGATGAACCCCTGCTCCAGCCAGCGCAGGTAGTTGTAGACGCTCTCCACCGAGACCTTGCGGTGTTCACTTTTCAGGAAGGTGGAGATCGAATTGGCGGAGAAGGTCTTGCCCACATTTTCGATGATAAATTTCACCACACGGTCAAAAAGATCCTGCTTGTTGATGCGGTGACGCTTTACAATATCGCGGGAGACCACGGTGTGGTAGATGCCGTTGACGATCTGATAGGCGTTCTGTGGGTCATACTCACTCAGCGCGATTATGGGGAACCCGCCAAACCGGATATATTCCTCCAGCAGTTCCTTTTGGGACAGTGCACTGCCGTCTTTGAAGTCCAGATACTCGCGGAAAGACAGGGTATAGACGGGGATAGACACATAGCGTCCTGTCAGATAGGTGGAGATCTCGCTGGACATGAGCTTGGAGTTGGAGCCGGTCACATAAATGTCGGCGTCCGCGCCCTCCAGCAGACTGTTGACCGCCCTTTCCCAGCCGGTGATCTCCTGTATCTCATCCAGCAGGAGGTAACAGCGCCCCTTGCCCGCCATGGCCTCCACCAGCTCGTCATACATCTGCTTGGCGGTGATATTTTCGGGAATGTCCATCTCCGTGTACCGCTTGCAGATGATACGATCCGCAGATATGCCCCTCCGCAGCAGTTCCTCCTCCAGCATCTCGAAAATGGTGGATTTACCGCAGCGGCGGATGCCCGCCAGTATTTTGACCAGCGGTTGGTCGATAAAAGGCGCGATGGCCTCGATATAATTCGATCTGTTGATCATGCTATCGCCTCCTCACAATCATTAGTATACCCAAAATGCTTCCGCTATGCAACAAGTTTTTCACGTCTAACCTTAAAAACTTTTGTACATTCTACGCTTTTTCACTTTGCTCTACACGGAGCACCATACACTCATCCCTCCAGCAGAGCGCGGCAGCCCTCCGGGAGCAGATAGTCGATCTCCATGCGGTTCCCCTCGTAGACGCGAATTTCCCGGATGGCGGCGGCGACTGTGGGGCGATCCAGCTCCGCCAGCTGCCCCGACGCCAGCAGTTCCTTTACCCACGGCAGACATAGCGGATCGTCCTGCGCTGTGCCGCGCAGCTTGTCCAGCTGGGCTTGCAGCGCCTGCTCCTGTGCGTCATAATCGGCGCGGTAGCGGAGGAGCTCCTCCTTGGAGATGAGCGCGTCCTGATAGTCCTCGTAGGCGCTCTGGCGGCGGCGCTGAATACGCTGTAAGGCCGCCTCCAGCTTTTGCGGCGGGTCGCCGTTTGAGGAGGGTCGCTGCGCCGCGCCCTGCTGTACCAGCTGACGGAGATTTTCCACGGCGGCCATGAGCCGGTTCAAATCATCCAGCACCACCTTCGCCACCACATCGTGGGCGATATAGTGCCTGCTGCATACGGATGCGCCGTAGCGCTTATACGAGCCGCAGGTGTAGAAGGTTTTGCCGCCCCAGGTGGCCTTGACCATGGCTCGTCCACAGTCGCCGCACTTGAGAAAGCCCGCAAAGGGACTGACATCCTGTTGAAAATCCGGTGTGCGGGCGTTGGTATTCAACAGAGCTTGTACCCGCTGCCACTGATTTTTTTCGATGATCGGCTGGTGCGTGCCGGATACCACCGTCCACTGAGAACGATCCTTTCGCTTGGCTTTCCCGTGCATCTGCAGGCGGTCGTCCCGTCCCTGCTCCATATTTCCGATGTACATCTCATTTTGCAAAATACGGTGGATAGTGGCATACGTCCAGTAGGTGGTAGACGCCAATCGGTGGTTGTTGCGGTATTTTTCACCGGTGAGCCGCTTGTACTCGCTGGGGCAGGGAATGCCCTCCTCATTCAGCTGCTTGGCAATACGGATCTTTCCCATTCCATTTTCAAACAGGGTGAAGATGCGCCGCACCACCTCCGCCGCAGGCGGATCGATAGCAAGTCGGTTATGATTCTGTGGATCCTTGCAGTACCCGTAGCTGGCAAAGGCTCCGATGAATTCGCCCCGCTGCTGCTTGGCGTGGAGGGAGCTTTTGACCTTTTGGGAAATGTCGCGGGCATACTGGGTGTTAAACAGGTTCTTCAGCGGCATCATCATGTCGTAGGCACCGCGGTCACTGTCGATGTTGTCCGTGACGGCGATGAACCGCACACCGTGCTCCGGCAGCCAACGCTCCAGATAGCGGCCTGTTTCGATGTAGTCACGACCGAAACGGGACAGATCCTTTACCAGCACACAGCGGATACGTCCGCTTTCCATGTCCCGCAGCATCCGCTGAAAGGCGGGGCGCTGGAAATTCGTACCGGTATAGCCGTCGTCGGCATAGCACTCCGCCATCACCAACTCAGAATGATTTTCGATATACGCCTCCAGCAGCTTCCGCTGGTTGCCGATGGAGTCGCTCTCCATCCGGTCTCCGTCCTCCCGGGACAGGCGGCAGTAAAGCGCAGTAGGCAGTGGTGGCTTCTCCATAAGCTCCCTCCTTTCCGTGGACTGCCCGCAGATATTACGCCGCCTGTGTGTGGGCGCGGATCAATTCCAACAGCAGCGCCTCTGCCGTCTGCTGCCCAAGAAAATTGCGAGTGACGGTGATTGCCGGAGTGGGTACTTGCTGAACGGTTGTCATAAACAGACCTCCTCTTTGAGAATAGTCCATCGTATGCGCGTTACGGAAACCGTATGTTTGTCGGTTGGACCTTTTGACAAGCATAGATACCCCTGTGAGGTCGATCCTCACAGGGGTATCTATGCTTGTCATATCCATCGCAAAAGGCGGCAGAGCTTTCTCTGTCGGGGAGGGTAACAGCACGGTCAGAGATGGAAGGCTACGGTGCCCTTCAAACAAGGTACAGCCTAAATATTCTCTGTTACCTGCCGGAAGATGTCTACAAAGCGCTGTGCGTTTCTGTGAAGGGAATAATTCTGCTGTCCCAGGAGCACCGTCACGGGTTCATTCTCCAACCCGAAAAGAGGGATGGTTTGAATTCGTGGATTTTCGTTTATTAGCTTGCTGGGGCTTGTCCCAAGGAAATAGGCATCCGTATACTCCAGCAGGTTTATCAACTGCCCGCGCTCCTTTATCAGTATACGCCGTTTCGTTGAGGCGTACTCACCCTCTTCAGTGTAGTAGGTATGGTAGTTGAGATCCGGCACTGTTTCGTCCATATAGCAGATGCGCGTATATCCGTCCAGATCCTCCAGCGTCAGCGAATCCCTGCCCGCCAGAGGGTGCTCAGCGTTCATTGAAACGTGAGCCTGTGTGCTTTTGCGCACAAGCACCTGCAGATGCTTGTGGTGGAAGTACTCATAAATTTTGTCCTCTTGAACGCTGTTATACTGCACGATGGCCAGCATAAAGCGCTTTTTCATCATGATA
>CAKTZN010000115.1 GCA_934635545.1 uncultured Oscillospiraceae bacterium
GCGTCAGCACCGTGCAGCAGCGGCAGATGGAGACCCAGCAGGGCCGCAACGTCTGCGTCTGCGCCGTCCGGGGCAATTTTGACGACGCCCAGACCGGCGTGAAGGACATCTTCGCCGCTGTGGAACAGGAGCGCCTGCTGGCGGGCAAGGGCGTGCGTCTGTCCTCTGCCAACTCCATCAACATCGGCCGCCTGGCGCCCCAGGTGGTGTACTACTTCCGCTCCTATGCCGCGCTGTGCCGCATGGGCCGCATCCAGGCGGGCGACAAGGTGGATTTCGCCGTGCCCACCGGCAACTTCGGCGACATCCTGGCGGGCTATTTTGCCCGTGAGCTGGGCCTCCCCGTGGGACGGCTCATCTGCGCCAGCAACGCCAACAACGTGCTGACCGACTTCCTGCGCACCGGCCGCTATGACCGGAACCGCCCCTTCTATAAGACGGTGTCCCCCTCCATGGACATTCTGGTGTCCAGCAATCTGGAGCGGCTGCTGTACCTCATGAGCGGCGACGCGGCGCTGGTGGCAGAGCTGATGGCGCAGTTGAAGGAGAAGGGCGTCTATCAGGTGCCCGACGAGCTGCTGGAGAAGATCCAGCGCGTGTTCTGGAGCGGCTGCTGCGACGATGACGCCACCAAGGCGGCCATCGGCAGACTGTGGAAGGAGCACGGCTATCTGGCCGACACCCACACGGCGGTGGCCTGGCAGGTGGCCCAGGACTACAAGGCCGCCAATCCCGATCACAACCCCGTGGTGGTGCTGTCCACCGCCTCCCCCTATAAGTTCCCCGCCGCCGTGCTGGAGGGCCTGGGCGAGGGATCCGACGGCGACGGCTTTGACGCCATGGAGCGGCTCCACGCCATGACCGGTGTGCCTGTTCCCGCCAATCTGCAGGGTCTGCGGCAGCGGGAGGTGTTGCACCGGGATGTGATCGACCGCGAGGACATGCTGTCCTATGTTCTGAAGAAAGCAGGTGAAGCCGCATGGAACAAGTGACCATCCGCGTCCCGGCCACCACCGCCAATCTGGCGGCGGGCTTTGACGTACTGGGCTGCGCCCTGGGCCTTTACAACACCCTGACCTTCACCCCGGCGGAGCATCTCAGCTTCTCCGGCTGTGACGAGCAATATCAGACGGAGGAGAACCTGGCCTATGTGGCCTATGCCAAGGTGTGGCACGAGCTGCGGCGCATCGATGTGCCGCCGGTACACATCCACATTCAGGCGGACATCCCCGTGTGCCGGGGACTGGGCTCCTCGGCGGCGCTGATCGCCGCCGGCGCCATGGCGGCCAACGTGATGGCGGGCAAACCCTTTGACCGGCGGCAGCTCCTGTCCCTGACCACAGAGATCGAGGGCCACCCTGACAATCTGGCCCCGGCGCTGCTGGGCGGCATGACCGCCTCCATGCTGCTGGGAGGACAGGTGTACACGGTGGAGTATCTGCCCCACCCGGAGCTGCGGTTCGTGGCCCTGTCGCCGGACTTCCCCCTCAGCACTCACGAGGCCCGGCGGGTGCTGCCCTCCATGGTGGCCCACAGCGACGCCGTGCGCAACGCGGGCTTCCTGGCGGTGCTGCTGCGGGCCATCGAGCAGGGCGACGAGGCGCTGATCGCCGCGTCGCTGCAGGACCGGCTGCACCAGCCCTACCGCCGCCGCCTGATCCCGGAGTACGACAAGATTGAAGCGCTGGCCCACCAGAACGGCTGCCAGGCCGTGTGCATCAGCGGCGCGGGCCCCACCATTCTGTGCATCACCCGCGACCCGGCCTTTGCCGCCCGGATGGAGCGGGCCGTGGTACCTCTGGAGCACCACTGGCAGGTGCGGGATCTCCCCGTGGACTATCACGGTACCGTTAAAATCTCATAAAAGAAGCATGCACAAAAAGAGGGGCAGAGCCCCTCTTTTTGTCGCATTATGACGGTTGCAATCCGACAGGCGGCGTGATATGATGGCGTGGCAAATGACAAAAGAAAGAAGGTGTCTCGTTGCAGGCATTATCTATCGCGTTTCACGCTATCGTACCCTTATTTCTAATCATCGCCGTGGGCTTCGGCGTCAAGCGTCTGGGCTGGATCGGCCCGGAGGACGTGCGGCGCTTCAACAAGGTGTGCTTCTACACCTTTATGCCGGTGATGCTGTTCTATAACATCTATACCTCTGACTTCTCCCATGCGGTGCGCCTGCCCTATGCGCTGTTTGTGGTGGGCATGGCGCTGGCCATGATCCTGCTGGCCTTTCTCATCACGCTGGCGGCGGAGAAAACGCCGGAGCGCCGGGGCGTTATGATCCAGGCAGCCTTCCGCAGCAACTTCGTGCTGCTGGGTCTGCCCATCGCCGAGGAGCTGCTGCCGGGCGCCAACTTCGGCGTCACCGCGCTGATGATCGCCATCGTGGTGCCCATCTACAACATGATGTCGGTGGTGGTGCTGGAGTACTTCCGGGGCGGCAAGCCCAAGCTGGGCGAGGTGCTGCTGGCGGTGATCAAGAACCCGCTGATCATCGCGTCCATCGTGGGCCTCTTGATGCAGGTGCTGCACATCACTCTGCCGGATGTGCTGGTGTCCTTCACCGGAAAAATGAACAGTGCCGCCACACCGCTGATTCTGCTGCTGTTGGGTGCGTCCTTCGAGGTGCGGCAGCTCTCCCGCTACAAAAAGCAGTTGCTGGTGTGCGTGGGACTGCGGCTGGTGGTGTTCCCCGGCGCGATCCTGGCGCTGGCCGCCGCGATAGGGCTGCGGGATATCGAATTCGTCACGCTGCTGGCCATGACCGCCGCGCCCACCGCCGTCAACTCCTTCAACATGGCCCAGCAACTGGGCGGTGACCGTGAGCTGGCGGGCAGCGCCGTGGTGGTGTCCACCGCCGGATCCTTCTTTACCCTGTTTCTGTGGGTCTCCCTGTTCAAGCAACTGGGCATGTTCTGATATCACTTAATATAAGGAGAGCTTCCTATGAAAACACCGGAAATTCATGAATCTGTTTTCGTCGCGCCTACCGCCACGGTGGTGGGCAACGTCCGCATCGGCGCACGCAGCAGCGTGTTCTTCGGCGCGGTGATCCGCTCGGAGCTGGATGAGATCGTCATCGGCGAGGGCACCAATATCCAGGACAACTGCGTGCTGCATATCGAGCGGGGCATCCCGGTGCATGTGGGCAACGGCTGCACCATCGGCCACAGCGCCATCGTCCATAGCTGCACCGTGGGGGACAACACCCTGGTGGGCATGGGCGCCATCATCCTCAACGGCGCCGTGGTGGGCAAAAACTGCATCATCGGCGCAGGCGCGCTGATCCCCCAGAACGCCGTGATCCCCGACGGGTCGCTGGTGGTGGGCATGCCCGGCAAGGTACGCCGCAGCGTCACCGAGGAGGAGATCGCCACCAACCGGGCCAGCGCCGTCATGTATATGGAAGAGGCGGCGGAGTACAAGGAGCAATTCGCCGAAAAATAAGCCAAACGAAATAAACCGCGCCGGACCGTACAAAAAGTACGATCCGGCGCGGTTTATTTTCTTCCGGGTAACAGCGCGTGCTTACTTGACGCAGATGGTCTCGATCTCCACCAGGGCGCCCTTGGGCAGGGCACCGACTTCCACAGCGGAGCGGGCGGGATACTGGCCCTCGGTAAAGAACTCAGCGTACACGGCGTTCATGGCGGCGAAGTCGCCCATGTTCTGCAGGAACACGGTGGTCTTGACCACGTTGTCCATGGTCAGGCCGGCCTCGGTCAGGATGGCCTTGATGTTGGTCAGCACCTGGCGGGTCTGCTCGGTGATGCCGCCGGGGACGAACTCACCGGTGGCGGGATCGAAGGGCACCTGGCCGGAGGTGACGAGAAAATTGCCGCAGTCGATGGCCTGGGAGTAGGGGCCGATGGCGGCGGGGGCATTGGTGGTGGAAATGATCTTCTTCATGGGAACATCCTCCTTGTTTGTTACGGTACGTCCATGGTACACCACAGCCGGGAAAATGTCAACGAGTAACCAACGGGGCGGCCCCTCAATATACTGATGCAGGGAGAGACCTCTCTCCCGCAAGGCTTACGACAAAAAGGGAGGCGCATATGGGCAATATCATTACGATCCGCGATGCCGCCCTGACCTATCAGGCCCGCAACGGCGAGGTCGAGGCGCTGCGGGGCGTATCCTTCGACGTGGCGGAGGGGGAATTCGTCAGCATCGTGGGCCCCTCCGGCTGCGGAAAATCCACGCTGCTGGGGGTGCTGGCGGGGCTGGAGACCCTGGACGGCGGCACGGTGGAGCTGTACGGCCAGCCGGTGACCGGGGCCAGCGGGCGGATGGGCTTCATGCCCCAGCGGGATCAGCTTTTTGAATGGCGCTCTATCCGGGACAATGTGATGCTGGGCCTTCAGATCCGCCGGGATCACGATCCCGGTCATCACGCCCACGTTGACACGCTGCTGACCCGGTACGACGTTTCGGCCTTCGCCGCCAAACGGCCCGACCAGCTCTCCGGCGGCATGCGCCAGCGGTGCGCCCTGATCCGCACGCTGGCCACGGGGCCGGATATCCTGCTGCTGGATGAACCCTTCTCCGCCCTGGACTATCAAACGCGGCTGGCGGTGTCCGGCGACATCTGGCGCATCATCCGCTCCGAGGGCAAAACCGCCCTGCTGGTGACCCACGATATCTCCGAGGCCGTCAGCATGTCGGACCGGGTGGTGGTGCTGTCCCAGCGGCCCGCCGCGGTAAAGGCCGTGTTCGACATGGGGGAGCTGCGGCAGTTGACGCCCATGCAGCGGCGGGAGAACCCCGCCTTCCCCCGGTATTTCGACGCCATATGGAAGGAGCTGGAGCTGCATGAATGAATCTGCCGTATCGCCCAAGCGGGCCCGGTATCTGCGGGAGCTGCGGCGGCAGAACCGTCGGGTGCGGCTGTGGCAGTTGGCCATTCTGGCGGGCTTTTTCGCCTTCTGGGAGCTGAGCTGCCGCATCGGACTCAGCGACGGCTTTCTGGTCAGCAGTCCCAGCCGCATCGCCGCCACATTCCTCAGCCTGTGCCGCAGCGGCGACGTGCTGGTGCATGTGGGGGTATCCTGCTGGGAGACGGCGGTGGGCTTCCTGCTGGGCACCGCCGCGGGAACGGTGGTGGCGGTGGCCATGTGGTGGTGGCCCACCCTGAGCCGGATCCTGGATCCGTATCTGGTGGTGCTCAACGCCCTGCCAAAAACGGCGCTGGGCCCCATTTTCATCGTGTGGATGGGAGCCGGGACGGGTGCCATCATCGTTATGACCCTGGCCATTTCGCTGATCGTCACCATTCTGAACATGTACGAGGGCTTCCGCGCCACGGATGCCCAGAAGATCCGGCTGATGGACGCCATGGACGCCAGCCGGTGGCAGCTTCTGTGGATGCTGGTGTTCCCCGCCAACTATGCCACGCTGCTGAACACCCTGAAGGTCAATGTGGGCCTGTCGTGGGTAGGCGTCATCATGGGGGAGTTTCTTGTCTCACGGGCCGGTCTGGGCTACCTGATCGTCTATGGCTCACAGGTGTTCAACATGGATCTGGTAATGACCAGCGTGTTGCTGCTGCTGGTGGCCGCGGTGGTCATGTACCAACTGGTACTGCGGGTGGAAAAAATACTATATCGTTTGTTGGGGGTAAAAGCATGAAAAAGATCTTCGCACCGGTGCTGGCCGCCCTGACGCTGCTGCCGCTGCTATGCGGCTGCGGCGCGGGGACGGCGGAAGCGGAACTGACCACGGTCCGTCTCAACGAGGTGACCCACTCCGTATTCTACGCGCCCCAGTATGTGGCGCTGGAGCTGGGCTTCTTCCAGGAGGAGGGCCTTGCCATCGAGCTGACCAACGGCGGCGGGGCCGACAAGGTGATGACCGCCGTGGTGTCGGGACAGAGCGACATCGGCCTTGCCGGGCCGGAGAGCTGCGTCTACATTTACAACCAGGGCAAGGACGACTATCCCGTGGTGTTCG
>CAKTZN010000116.1 GCA_934635545.1 uncultured Oscillospiraceae bacterium
CCCAGCACCGTGCCGGGCACGGCCATGGCCAGCATGGACACCGCCTCGATAAAGCCCTTGGACTTGAACTTCCGCTTTACCACCAGATAGGAGATGATCATGCTCAGCAGCGCCGTGATGGGGGCGGAGATCAGGCTCAGCACGAAGGAATCCCGGAAGGCCTGGAAGCCGTGGTAGCGGGTGAACACCAACTGGAACCACTTGCCCGTCAGCGGGAAGAACTTGAAGCCCCAGGTGGGGAAGAAGGCGCCGATAGGCACGCACAGGTACATGAGGATGACGAAGCTGGCGGCCAGGGCGCACAGGATGGTCAGGGGCACCTTGACGCTCTTGTCCTCGATCAGCATACGGGCGCGGGACGCCTTGCCGGTCAGGGTGGCGGCGGTCTTACGCTCCAGATAGTACTTCTGCACGACGAACATGGCCAGCGTGATGCACAGCAGCACCACAGCCATGGCCGCAGCGCCGGGCTTATCATAGGAGCCGGTGATCTGCAGATAGATGGTGGTGGCCAGCGTGTCGTAGGAACCGCCGATGATCATGGGGTTGGCGAAGTCGGCGATGGACTCGATGAACGTCACCAGGAAGGCGTTGCCAAGGCCCGGCAGCATCAGCGGCAGCGTCACGCTGGTGAACACCTTCCAGCGGGACGCGCCCATATCCCGGGCGGCCTCCTCCAGCGAGGGGTCGATGTTTTTCAGCAGGCCCTTCAGCATCATATAGCACACGGGGAAGAAGGTCAGCGTCTGGACGATGACGATGCCCCAGAAGCCGTACACGCTGTTGTCATAGATGCCCAGCAGGAAGCGGGTGATGATGCCCGCCTTGCCGAACAGCATGATCATGGAGAGGGACAGCACGAAGGGAGGGGAGACCACCGGCAGCATGGAAACCACCTTGAACAGGCCGCCCACGAATTTGCCCATGCGGACATAGACCTCCACATAGGCGAACAGCAATCCGATCAGCGCGGAGAGGATGCCCACCAGAAAGCCCACCTTCAGCGTGTTGGTGATGGCTCTGGTAAAGGTCGGCATGGCGAAAATGCGCTGGAAGATGGACACGCCGAAGGTGCCGTCTCCCACAAAACTATCCACCAGCAGGATGGCCAGCGGGTAGAGGATAAACAAAGTCAGAAATGCGATCAGCACGACGATAGTGGTCACCATGATGGGATCGGCCATCAGCTTTTTTCGGTCCAGCGCCGCGCTCTGGGTTCTTGCCATAGACAGCTCCTTTCTCATCCCGAAAGGAATGGTAAGTTCAGATTCAAAAGAGTAGAAAAGGGGCGGCGGCATAAGCCGCCGCCCCATAGAGGTTATTGGGTCATCAAACCGTTATATACTGTCCGTCAGATCACTCGGTCTGGAAACGGCCGGTATCCTCGGTATTGGCGCCGGAATCGGCCAGAGCCTTCATAACTTCCTCCACATAGGTGGTGGTGTTGGCCTTGGCATCCTCAAAGTCATACTCCATGACGTTGTCGGGATCCAGACCGAACTCGGAAGCCTGAGAGGGCTGGGTGGCGTTGTCGAGGACCAGGAACTGGTAAGAACCGTTCTGGGCGCCCAGCTCAACACACTCGGGAGACAGCGCGTACTCGATCCACAGCTTGGCAGCGTTGGAGTGGACAGCACCCTTGAAGATGGCGGTAGCGCCAACCTCGAAGGAGGTGCCGCTGGAGGGGATGATCAGGCTCACGTTGGTGTAGCCGTTGTCCACGATCTGGGTGATGCCATCATGCAGGAAGCCGATGCCGATCACGCACTCGCCGGTACCAACATTCTTGCTGGGGCCGGAGCCGGACTTGGTATAGACCTCGATGTTCTTGTCCAGGTCAACCAGGTACTGGATACCCTCGTCATGACCGTACTTCTGGATCATGGTGTTGACGACCAGCTTTGCAGTACCGGCGGTGTTGTAGTTGGACAGCCAGACCAGACCCTGATACTCGGACTTCAGCAGGTCGGCCCAGTCCTGAGGAGCTTCCAGGCCCAGGCGGGTCAGCTCATCGGTGTTGACCATGAAGCCCAGGATGCCCTTGTAGATGCCGTACCAGTTGCCGTCGGCATCCTTGTACATGTCGCTGATCAGGTGGGAAGCGTTGGTGGCCGCATAGGGCTCCAGCAGACCTTCAGCCGCGCAGACATTGTACGGATCGGTGGTGCCGCCGAACCAGACGTCGGCAGAGGGATTGCCGTTCTCTTCTTCGATCTTGGCCTGCACCTCACCGGTGGACAGACGCTGATAGGTGGTCTTGATGCCGAACAGATCCTCGAAGTGCTGGCAGGCAGCGGCCAGATACTCTTCCTCGCAGGAGCCGTAAACGACCAGCTCACCCTCGGCCTGAGCATCAGCGATCAACTGATCCATGCCGGCAAAATACTCGGGATACTTGGCAGCATCGCCGTCGCCCGACTGATCATCAGTCGGGGTCTTGTCGCCGCCACAGGCAACAAGACTAAAAGCCATCACCAGGGCAAGCAGAAGCGCAAGAAACTTCTTCATAACAAATGATCCTCCATGTAAAATTTTCCGTTCCGGCGTGAACCACCGGATGGAACAGCAATTATTATAGACACGTCCTATTTGTTTGTCAACAATTCACATAGTAAAAGTGAAAACGTTTTCAGCAATTTTTACATATCTGACAAAAACGAAGCGTCAAATGTGGCAGAATGACCAGTGCGCAATGGAAAAATTGGTGTTGCAATCCCGCATAAGCGTGGTAAAATATCATATTAACTCATATAAAAAGTTAGGAGGAATGGCTATGCTGACAGGACTGAGCAGCTATCTGCCGGAGAGCACCCTGACACTGTACGATAATCTGGAGTTTCTGATCCGTCTGCTGCTGTCGGCGGGCCTGGGCGCCCTGGTGGGCCTGGAGCGCAGCAAGCGGCAGAAGGAGGCGGGCGTCCGCACCCACTGCATCATCGCCTGCACCTCCGCCCTGTTTATGATACTGTCCAAGTACGCTTTTATCGACGTGACCTCCATCGACGGTCTGCGGGGCGCGGATCCGGCCCGCATCGCCGCCCAGGTGGTCAGCGGCATTTCCTTTCTGGGCGCCGGCGTCATCTTCAAAAACGGCAACTCCATCCGCGGCCTGACCACGGCGGCAGGCATGTGGGGCACTGCCGCCATCGGTATGGCGGTGGGCGCGGGCATGTACTGGCTGGGCCTCATCGAGGCGGCCATTCTGGTGGCCATCCAGATCATCCTGCACCGCTTCCCGGTGGGGGCCGACGCCTTGACCACCCAGGAGATCCTGGTGGAGATGGAGGATACGCTGGAGCTGCAGGCGCAGTTCGATGCCCTGCTGCAAGCCCACCACGGGCAGGTGATGGAGAGCAGCCTCAGCCGGGACGAGGGATATCTCCGCATGGAGATCACCGCCAAGCTGGAGCCGCCCATCACCCATGACGAGGCGCTGGCCTTCATGAAGGACAACAGCGGCGTCCGGAAGGTATCGGTATAAGTTTCACAAGAAGATACTATATAATACGGGGAGGAGACACAGATGAAACGTTCGGAGATCAATCGCGCCCTGCGGGAGATGGAGGCCATGGTGAAGGAATACCGGTTCTCTCTGCCGCCCTTCTGCCATTTTACGCCGGAGGAATGGGCCAGCAAGGGTCACGAGTATGACGAGATCCGCCACAATATGCTGGGCTGGGACATCACCGACTACGGCCTGGGGGATTTTGAGAAGGTGGGCTTCTCCCTCATCACCCTGCGCAACGGCAATCTTGCTATGGCGGACAGATATCCCAAGACCTACGCGGAAAAGCTGCTGTTCCTCAAGGAGGGACAGTATTCCCCCAACCACTTCCACTGGCACAAGATGGAGGACATCATCAACCGGGGCGGCGGCACGCTGCTGATCCGGGTGTATAACTCCCTGCCCGACGAGGAGATCGACCGGGAGCGCGATGTGACCGTCCACATGGACGGCGTCACCCGCACCGTCCCCGCCGGGACCCAGCTCCGGCTGGAGCCGGGCATGAGCATCTCCATCCAGCCCTATCTCTATCACGATTTCGAGGTGGCGCCGGGCACCGGCAATGTGCTCATCGGCGAGGTCAGCCAATGCAACGACGACAACACCGACAACCGGTTCAATCCCCCTGTGGGCCGCTTCCCGGCCATCGAGGAGGACGAGCCGCCCTACCGTCTGCTGTGCAATGAGTATCCGGAGGCGGCGGAATGAGCGCCCGGTATGACATCGCGGCCCTGGGCGAGCTGCTGATCGACTTTACCGACAGCGGCGTGTCCGATAGCGGCATGCGGCTTTTCGAGCGCAATCCCGGCGGCGCGCCCGCCAATATGCTGACGGCGGCCGCACGCTATGGCCGCAGGACCGCCTTCCTGGGGAAGGTGGGCAACGACATGCACGGTCTCTTTCTGCGGCAGACGCTGCTGGACGCGGGCATTGACGTGTCGGGGCTGGTGATGGCGGAGGATGTGTTCACCACGCTGGCCTTTGTGGCGCTGAACGACAGGGGAGAGCGGAGCTTTTCCTTCGCCCGGAAGCCCGGCGCGGACACCTGTCTGCGGTCGGAGGAGCTGAACGCCGCCGTGCTGGACGACTGCCGGGTGCTGCATGTGGGCTCCCTGTCCCTGACGGACGAACCGGCCCGCAGCGCCACGTTTGCCGCGGTAGAGCGGGCGAAGGCCGCCGGAGCGGTGATCTCCTATGACCCCAACTACCGCGCCGCCCTGTGGCCGGACGCGGAGACCGCCGCAAGGCACATGCGCAGCATGGTGCCTTACGCCGATGTGATGAAGCTGTCGGACGAGGAGACGGCCCTGCTGACCGACGAGGCCGACCCCGCCGCGGCGGCAGCGGTGCTGCTGGCCCAGGGTGTGAAGTGCGCGGCGGTGACGCTGGGCGCCGAGGGCGCGCTGGTGGCCACGGCGTCGGGCATGCGCACCGTGCTGGGCTTTGCCGTGAACGCGGTGGACACCACTGGCGCGGGGGATGCCTTCTGGGGCAGCTTCCTGCACCGGATGCTGGCGCTGGGCAAGGCCCCGGAGGTACTGACCGTCGATGACGCAGCGGACTGCGCCCGGTGGGGCAACGCCACGGCGGCGGTATGCGTCACCCGGCGGGGCGCCATCCCGGCTATGCCGTCCCTGGCGGAGGCGGAAGCCCTGCTGGCGGAGTGAGGCCCATTGGGCAAATCATCTAAGCGACGGAGGACTCTTTTGGCGGAAAAACCAAAATTTTTCCTGCGGCGCAAAAGAGCGATTGACACGAAACATACCCTGTGCTAAATTGAAAGCACAACAACTGAAAAGGGATACATCGGACGATGGAATCGGGAGAGACCGCCGCAGGCGGCGCCGAAGGGGAACGCAGAAGCTCTCAGGCAAAAGGACCGGTTCCGGACGATACTCCGAAAAGGCCGGGCGGCGACGCCCGACCACCGAAGGTGCAACTCTTTCCGCTTGCGGGAAGGGGAATCTCTCAGGTAACTCAACGGGGGCACGAAGCTGACAAACGGCAGCTTTGTGCCCTTTTTTGCTGCTTAAAACGGAACATTTAAGGAGGAAAAACCCAATGAGCGAACTGAAGCGTACCCAACTGTACGACATCCATGTGGCCGCCGGCGCGGAGCTGGTGGACTTCGGCGGATGGGAAATGCCCATCCAGTATCCCAGCGGCATCATTGCCGAGCATCTGTACACCCGTCAGGTGTGCAGCCTGTTCGACGTGTCCCACATGGGCCGCCTGCGCATCACCGGGCCGGAGCGCAAGGCGTTTTTGCAGCATGTGCTGTCCAGCAACGTCAGCGCCCTGGATCTGAACATGGCCCAGTACTGCATCATTCCCGACAACGACGGCGGCGCAGTGGACGACGCCTATCTGTACCTCTTCGAGGAGGACAGCTATCTGCTGGTGGTGAACGCCGCCAACACCGACAAGGATCT
>CAKTZN010000117.1 GCA_934635545.1 uncultured Oscillospiraceae bacterium
GGCAGCCCTCCGTCATCGACGGAGGGCTGCCGCGCTTTGTACGGTTTTTCGGGCGGCTCAGACCTTCCAGCCGGCGGCCTGACGGCGCTCCACCACGAAGCGGCGATAGAGGCCCTCCTGGGCCACCAGCTCGTCGTGGGTGCCCTGCTGGACGATCTGGCCGTGATCCACCACGAAGATCTGGTCGGCATTGCGCACGGTCTTCAGCCGGTGGGCGATCATGATGACCGTCTTGTCGTGGGTCAACTGGCCGATGGCCTCGGTCAGCTCCTTCTCGTTCTCCGGGTCAACGTTGGCGGTGGCCTCGTCCAGAATGATGATGGGCGCGTCCTTCATGATGGCCCGGGCGATGGAGATCCGCTGGCGCTCACCGCCGGAGAGGGTCGCGCCGCCCTCGCCGATGACGGTGTCAAAGCCCTCCGGCAGGGCCATGATGAAGTCGTAGCACCGGGCCTTTCTGGCGGCCTCCTTCACCTCCTCCAGCGAGGCGTCGGGCCTGCCGAAGCGGATGTTGTTGGCGATGGTGTCGGAGAAGAGGTACGTCCGCTGGAACACGAAGGAGAAGTTGCGGATGAGGCTGTCATAGCTGTATTGGCGCACATCGCGGCCATCCAGGGTGACGCTGCCGCCCTGTACGTCCCAGAAGCGGGCCATCAGATTGCACAGGGTGGTCTTTCCGCTGCCGGAGGGGCCGACGATGGCCACGGTGGTCTTCTCCGGGATGGTCAGGGACACGTCGCGGAGGATGGCCTTGCTGTCATAGGAGAAGTCCACATGGTGCAGGGCGATGTCCTCCCGCGCCGGCGTCAGCTCCTGGCCGTCGATGTCCATGGGCTCCACTGTCAGGATGGCGTTGGCCTTTTCCACGCCGATGTCGATGGAGCGGAACAGGGAGGAGTAGCTTCCGGTGGAGTCCAACTGCTCGAAGAGAATGAAGGAGCAGATCAGCATCAGCAGGCAGTTGGACAGCGTCATGGTGCCGCGGAACCAGAAGGTCAGCGCGGCGGCGCACACGGCCACGCCGGTGAACTTGTTCACCAGGAACTGGGCCAGCATGAACAGCACCGACGGGAGCTCCATGCCGAAGGAGGCGCTGCGGGCCTCCTCCACGGCGGCGTTCACCTGGGTGGAGGAGTCCTGGGTCAGGTCGAAGTTCTTCACCTCGGCGATGCCCTGGACGTATTCCAGCACCTTGGACACCAGACGCTCGTCGGCGTTGAACTTCCGCTGGGCCAGCGCCTGCTCCTTGCGCTGCATGGCGGCGTTGACGGCGAAGAACAGCAACAGGCCCGCCAGGGTGATCAGGCCCATGCGCCAGTCGAAGAGCAGCATCATGGCGGCGATGATCCCGGCGGTCAGGAAGCCGCGGGTGGTGACCATCACCACGCGGGTGGCCACATTGGCCATGTTCTCCATGGTGTTGGTGGTGACGGAGGTCACCTCGCCCAGGCTGTTGTCGTTGAACCAGCCCATGGGCAGGTACCGCAGATGCTCGGCGATCTCGATGCGCTTGTTGGCGCAGGCGCGGTAGCCCGCCTCGGTCTGCAGCATGGTGGACTTCATGTTGATGAGGATGGTGACCACCAGCGAGACGACGATGACGCCCAGGCTGGTCCAGAGGGTCGCCATGGTGACGTTTTGCTCCAGCAGCGCCTGAATGACGATGGCAGCGGCGGGGATGCGCATGGCGGAGCAGATGGCGCTGACCACGCCCAGCCAGATGGAGGTCACAAAGAGCCTGCGGTTGTCTGCGCCGCAGAAGGCGAAGAATTTTTTCAGTGTCTGGAACATTTACGCCACCTCCCCGCTGTCTTTTACGCTGATGTGGGCCTCCCACATGTCTCTGTACAGGGGGCAGCTCTCCAGCAGCTCATGCTGGGTGCCCTGCCCCACGATATTGCCGTTCTGCACCACGAAGATGCGGTCGGCGTCGGCGATGGTGGACAGCCGGTGGGCGATGACCAGCAGCGTCCGGCCGCGGATCAACTGGGCCAGCGCCGACTGGATGATGGCCTCGTTCTCCGGGTCGGTGTAGGAGGTGGCCTCGTCCAGAATGACGATGGGCGCGTCCTTCAGCATGGCCCGGGCGATGGAGATGCGCTGCCGCTCACCGCCGGAGAGATGTCCGCCGGAGGCGCCGCACACGGTCTGATAGCCGTTTTCCAGCCCCATGATGAACTCGTGGCAGCCGCAGGCCTTGGCGGCGGCCATGACCTCCTCGTCGGTGGCGCCCTTTTTGCCCAGGCGGATGTTGTCCATGACGGACAGGTCAAAGAGGTAGTTGTCCTGGGACACATAGGCGATGCGCTTCGTGCACTCCGCCAGAGGCAGCGTCCGGATGTCCACGCCGCCCAGCAGGATGGCGCCGTCCTTCACGTCCCAGAGGGAGGCGACCAGCCGGGCAATGGTGGATTTTCCGCTGCCGGAGGGGCCCACCAGGGCGTTGACGGTGCCCGGCTCGATCCGCAGGCTGACGCCGTGGAGCACCTCCTTATCGTGATAGGAGAAGCGGACATCCCGCAGCTCGATGGAATTGTCGGCAGGCAGCTTTTCCGCCGTCTCCGGGCGGTGCAGATCCTCGCCGGAGAGAACGTCCGCCACCTCGCCCACGATGGTGGTCACCTGGGCGATGTCGTCCATATAGGAAAAGGCGGTGATCAGCGGCTGCATGACGCCGAAGGACAGGACGATGACCGCCAGGAACGTCTCGGCGGTCAGGGTGCCGCGCATGTACAGCAGGCAGCCCACCGGCAGGATGCCCAGCAGGGTGGAGGGGAGGATGGCCATGCCGGCCACCTGGCCGAAGAGGCTGCCCCGCATCCAGTCGATGAAGCAGTCGGCGCCCTCCTTGGCGGCGGCGACGAACTTGGCATAGCTGGTGCCGGACTGGCCGAAGGCCTTGATGACCTCGATGCCGTTGATGTACTCCACGGCGGTATCGTTGAGGGCCTTGGTGGAGGTGACGGTGCGCTGGAACTTCTCGTTATAGCCGCGGAACATGAACATGAAGCACAGCACACCCAGGGGCACGACGATGAGCATAGAAAGGCCCATGCGCCAGTTCTCAATGAACAGCAGCACCAGCACCGCCAGCGCGCCCACCACGTTGGCGGTCATCTCCGGCAGCAGGTGGGCCAGGGTGGTCTCGATGGAGTCCACCCGCTCCACGATGATGTTCTTATAGGAGCCGGAGGAGCGGTCCAGCACCGTGCCCAGCGGCAGGGTGGCCAGCTTGTTCAGCAGACGAATGCGGGTGTTGGCCAGCACATGGAAGGTGGCGTGGTGGGAGAGGGAGGTGGACACGGCGTGCAGGACGTACCGCGCCGCCCAGCACAGGGCCATCCACAGGCAGAGCGTCAGGCACCATCCAAGCTGCGCCGTGCCGTTCACCAGCGCGGTGATCAGGCGGATCATCAGGAAATACGGCACCAGCGAACAGGCCACGCCCAGCAGCGCCGTCAGAACGCTGAGGCCGTATTCGCCCCGGCGTCCCGCTGACAGCTCCATCAGCCACGAGGCGGTGGAGCGTTTCGGTTCTGAGTGTTTCATGAGAGAATTCTTCCTCCATCTTTTATTTTTTCGGGCCCGCGTCTACGGCGCGGCCCGCGGCAGGACTTGATGTAAATGGTTAGCGCCGCCTAACTGTGCGACTGAAAAGAAGGGCTCGTGAGAGCCGGAAGGTTTTTGACAGTTAGTAGCGGCTAACCGCGGGATAAGGATAGCACACTCTGCTCCGTTTGTCTACTGCAGTTTGACATTTTCGCGGGTTTTCTTTCCGCTTTTTCCCTTTTTGCGGGTAAAAAAGCGGACGCCGGCTTGCGGGCCGGCGTCTGCTTATTCGGTGAAGGTATAGCGGTCGACATAGCCGCTCTCGTTGCCTGTGGTGATGACCACGCCTGTGTCGGTTCTGGTGATGTCCCGGATGGGGAAGCGCTTGTGCTGCTCCACATATGCCTCGGGGCTTTCCGCCTCCGCCTCCACGATATTGCGGATGGCGTATTTGGAGCCGCCGCAGGGGGTCATGGATTCGATGATGATCTCGTATTCTGCCATGCTGCTGTATGCCTCCTTGTCAACCGAGGACAGTATAGCACACCCAGAACCGTTTGTCAGCAGGGATCCCGGAAAAATTATTCCGCCGTGTCGTCCGCGGGCTCCGGCGTCTGCCGCGTCACCTGGATCTCCTCGATCCGGTGGTTTTCCACCCGGGTGACCCGGACGGCCAGATCGTCAAAGGTGAAGGAATCACCCGCCTCCGGCACACGGCCGAACTGCTCCATGACCCAGCCGCTGACGGACACCATCTCGGAATCGGTCTTGAGATGGAAGAACTCGGCGAAGTCGTCGAAGTCCATGCCCGCGTCCACCAGCCAGGTGTCCGGGGCGATCTTCCGGAGGAAGACCTCCTCCTCGTCGTGCTCGTCCCAGATCTCGCCCACCAGCTCCTCCAGAATGTCCTCCATGGTGACGATGCCGCAGGTGCCGCCGTATTCGTCCACCACCACGGCCACATGGGTCTTGGCCTGCTGGAGCTTTTTCAGCAGCAGCCGGATGGGCTCGTTCTCCAGCGCGAACACCGGCGGAGAGATGATGGCGGACAGGGGCTGCTCCGTCACGCCGCAGCCCACATAGAAGTCCTTCTGATGGACGGTGCCCAGAATGTGGTCGATGGAGTCCTGATAGATCAGCAGGCGGGAGTATTTGGTCTGGGTGAACAGCGCCGCCACCTCCTCCTTGCTGGCGGTGACGGGCAGGGCCGCCAGATCCACCCGGTGGATCAGGATATCCTGGGCCTCCTGCTCGGAAAAGCCGATGGCGTTTTTCAGCAGCTCGCCCTCGTCCCGGTCGATACTGCCGTCCTGCTGCACCTCGTCCACCAGCATCAGCAGCTCCTCCTGGGACATCTTGCTGTCGCCGTTGAGGCGGAACACCTTGGCCAGCAGCTTCTTCCACAGGGAGAACAGCAGGTTCAGGGGCATCAGCACCCAGATCAGCACCTGCAGGATGGGCGCGGACAGCATGGCGCATTTCTCGGCGCAGTCCTTGGCGATGCTCTTGGGGGAGATCTCGCCGAAGATCAGCACCACCACCGTCACCACCACGGTGGAGATGGTGGCGCCCGCGTCGCCGTAGTGCTTCACGAACAGCACCGTGCCGATGGAGGCGGTGGCGATGTTGACGATGTTGTTGCCGATGAGGATGGTGGACAGCAGCCGGTCATACTGCTCTAAAAGCTTCAGGGCCAGCGCGGCGTTGCTGCTGCCCTTTTCCGCCAGCGTCCGCAATCGGGTGGTGTTGGCGGAGGAGAAGGCCGTCTCCGTGGCGGAGAAATAGGCGGAGAGCATCAGGCACACCGCCATAATGATGATACAAGTTGTGGTTGACAATATAAGTAGCTCCTTTTCTGTCG
The DNA here is from genome assembly GCA_934635545.1 of uncultured Oscillospiraceae bacterium. Taxonomy (GTDB): domain Bacteria; phylum Bacillota; class Clostridia; order Oscillospirales; family Oscillospiraceae; genus Vescimonas. The sequence continues at coordinate 5,411 of CAKTZN010000117.1, forward strand.
TCTGTCTTTCTGGTGGCAAAAATGCCGCTATAAGCGCAAAAAAGCACGTCTGCCCCACGAAACGCAGCGCAGATATGCTGGCAAAAACAGATGGCAGTTCAGATGGTTACCCGGATAGTCACCGCCGTCAGTATCCATATGAGCGTGATTCCTCCTTCGTTGTAAATTGAAAATAGTATACCAGAAAAGTGCCCGCCCGTCGAGTTAAGGGCGCGTAAAGAAAAACGGGCCAATGGGCAAAAAAAGAGCAAGTCCTTCGACTTGCTCTTTTTTGTGGTGACCCGTACCGGATTCGAACCGATGTTAAAGGCGTGAGAGGCCTCTGTCTTAACCACTTGACCAACGGGCC
>CAKTZN010000118.1 GCA_934635545.1 uncultured Oscillospiraceae bacterium
GGCACTTCCTTCAGCTGCTTTTCGTTCAATGCTTTGATGAGATCCATGGATTTTTCCTCCTGTATTTATAGGTGTTCGTAACGCCATTTCAGGGGTGCATTTTCGCACCGGCGACAGAGGACCGCCCTTTTCACGCCATGATAGAATACCACACAAATCCGATAAATGCAAGCATTATTTTCCCTTTTCCGGGAAAATCATCGAAAATCCTGTCCGTTGGCGTCCAGAAGGCGGCGACGGCGTACCCGGACGAAGTCCGGCGTCAGCTCGGGGAGATAGGCCGCGATGGCCTTTTCGATGAGCTGGGGGTTCAGTCCGGGGTTCTGGGCCTGCACCGTGATATCGATGAACACATTGTGTTCGTCCGCCGTCACGTTCGCCCTGCGGATCATGGGCGCGATGTCCACGTCCGCCAGCTCCTTGCGCTTGGTGCGCTTCTGGATCACCAGCGTGTCCCGTGCCAGCAGCGCCCGCAGGCGCTCCGCCGCGCCCTCCGGCACACTGGCGTCGTATTCCAGCGTCACGTCCGCCCGCAGGCTGTCCAGCTCACGGATGGGACGCTTGGCCTCATAGCAGGCCAGGGCACGGATGCCGGTGGGCATGCCGGTATTCAGCTTTTCGGCGATGCCGCTGCCGTCGCTGTCCTGGGTCACCTCGAAGTCCAGCAGCTCACAGTCGCTGCTCTGTCCCACCGGCAGGGGCAGGACGATGGAGATGATGGGATGGGGATGGTACCCCTGGGTATGCTTGATGTCCAGCTCCGTGCGGGGGAAGCACCGCTGGAAGGTGCGCATCAGGTCAAGGTGGGAGATATAGGACGCCTGGGCCTCCTTGATAAACAGCAGCCGCAGCTTAGACATCGCACTTCCCCCCTACCAGCTTATTGGCGCCGCAGCCGTTGCAGCGGGTGCGGCAGTCCGGCGTGGTGACGCCCGCCACGGCGTTTTCATGCTCACGCCACAGATATTCCTTGGTAACGCCGCTGGAGATCATGTCCCAGGGCATCAGCTCGTCCTTTTCCCGGCGGCGATAGGCGTAGAACGCCGGGTCAACGCCGCACTCGTCGAAGGCTTCCAGCCAGCGATCCAGTGAGAAATACTCCTCCCATGCGTCAAGGTGTCCGCCTTTACGCCATGCGGTTTCCAGCACATTGCCCAGCCTCCGGTCGCCCCGGGCCAGCACCGCTTCGATGAAGGAGGTCTGGCCGTCATGCCAGTTGTAGGTGACGGTCTTGGTGGTCATATTCTCCCGCAGAAGCTGCACCCGGCGCTCGTATTCCTCGCGGGTGATCTGGGGCTCCCACTGGAAGGCCGTGTGGGGCTTGGGCACAAAATAGGAGGTGGACACGGTGATGCGGACGCCCCGCTGCTTGTTGGGAGCGCTCTCCCGCCAGGCGTGCATGACGCGGGCCGCCACATCGGCAATGCCCAGCACGTCCTCGTCCGTCTCCGTGGGCAGGCCCAGCATGAAATAGAGCTTCACCGCGTTGTAGCCGCCGGCAAAGGCGGTGTGGCAGGAGTTCAGCAGCGCCTCCAGCGTCACGTTCTTGTTGATCACGTCCCGCAGCCGCTGGGTGCCGGCCTCCGGTGCGAAGGTCAGGCCGGTCTTACGGCCCTTGGCCAGCCGCTGCATCAGCGCCATGGAGAAGTTGTCCGCCCGCAGACTGGGCAGGGACAGGTTCACATGGCGGCTCTCGCAGAAGGGCTCCAACTGGTCGCACAGCTCCGTCAGCGGCGGATAGTCGCTGGTGCTGAGGGAGGACAGCGTCACCTCCTGATAGCCGGAGTCATTGCAGGAATCCAGGCAGTACCGGGCGCACAGGTCGCGGCTGCGGTTGCGGACGGGGCGGTAGACATAGCCCGCCTGACAGAAGCGGCAGCCGCGGATGCAGCCCCGGAACAGCTCCAGCGTCACCCGATCCTGGACGATCTCGGTGCTGGGCACGATGGTATTCACCGGGAAATACGCCTTGTCCATATCGCGGACGATGCGCTTGGTCACCACAGCGGGCGCGCCGTCACGGGGCGTGATGGCGCTTACCGTGCCGTCGTCGTGGTAGGAGATGTCGTACAGGCTGGGGACGTAGATGCCGTCCAGTTGGGCGGCGGCACGGAGGAATTCCGCCTTGCTCCAGCCCTCACGCCGTGCCCTGCGGTGCAGCTCCACCAGCTCCACGGTGATGTCCTCACCCTCGCCCAGGCTCACCAGGTCGATGAAGTCGGCGATGGGCTCGGCATTGTACATGGCGGTGCCGCCGGCGATCACCAGCGGGGTCAGACCGTCACGCTGGGCGCTGCGCAGGGGGATCTTCGCCAGATCCAGCATGTTGAGGATGGCGGTGAAGGCCATCTCATAGCCCACGGAAAAGGCCACGATATCGAAATCGGTGATGGGGTCGCCGGATTCCAGCGCGAACAGCGGGATATCCGCATTGCGCATCTCCGCCTCCATGTCGCCCCAGGGGGCAAAGACCCGTTCGCACCACACGCCGTCCATGTTGTTCATAACGCCGTACAGGATCCGCATGCCCAGGTTGGACATGCCGATCTCATAGGTGTCCGGGAAGCAGAAGGCGATCCGGGTGTCCACCGCCGCCTTGTCCTTCACCACCGCGTTATATTCGCCGCCCACATAGCGGGCCGGCTTCTGCACCCGCGGCAGGATGCGTTCCAGCTTTTTATCCACAGTCATTCTCCTGTTGTATATCAGAATATCATCTTATTTTACCTGTTTTCCGGCGGTTTGGCAACCCCTATTTGGCGCAGCGCGTGCCACAGAAGTGCCGCGGCTGCCAGCAGCAGGAAGGGACTGCCTCCCATCCACAGCGCCGCGGCCGCGCCCAGTGTCAGCACCGCCGCCATACCGAAGCCCACCACGGCCGCCACCCGGTCGGCGGTATAGGGCTCCGTCAGCCAAGCGGCCAGGTTCCACAGGATGCTGCCGCCGTCCAGCGGCGTGATGGGCAGCAGGTTGAAGGCCCCCAGCACAAGCTGCGCGCCGGAGAAGAGATACAGCACCTCCCACAGCCGTCCGCCAAGGCCCAGCAGCAGCGCCAGCAGCAGATTCACCGCGGGGCCTGCCGCAGCGGCCAGCACCTCTCCGCCGTAGGAGAGCCGTCCCGCCACCAGCATCTCCGCACCCAGCGCCGTAATGCGCAATGCCGTCACCCGGACATGGAGCCGCCGCAGCATCCAGTAGTGTCCCAGCTCGTGGAGCACCGCCGCCAACAGCAATGCCGCCAGCAGCAGCGGCGAGGACACCATCACGAACAGCGCCAGCAGCAGCGGCGCCGTAGGGGAAACGTGGATGGCCGTCCGCTTACTGCGCGACATAGTAGATGGGGTTCAGGTAGATATTATAGCGGTGCAGCTCGAAGTGCAGGTGATACCCCGTGGCGTCGCCGGTGTCCCCCACCTCCGCGATGGGATCTCCCATCCGCACCGTCTGTCCGGAGGAGGCGTTGACCCGGCTGCAGTGGGCGTACAGGGTGGTGTAGCCGTCCGGGTGGGTCAGCTCCACATACTTGCCCAGCTCCGTGCTCTCGGCCACCGCCGTCACCGTGCCGTCGGCAAAGGCGTGGATGACCTCCCCCTTCTCGCAGCCGATGTCCAGGCCGTAGTGGAACCGCTCCGTCCCCGCCACCGGGTGATCCCGGTAGCCGAAGGAGGAGGTGACCCTTCCCTCCACCGGCTTCTGATAGTCGAAACCCAGCACCTGCTGGAGCATATTCACGATCTCCGGCGTGGTGCCGTCGCCGTACACCACGGCGTTGCGGTCGGTCTCCTGCTGGCTGACGGTCACCTTTTCGCCGCCGAACACCGCCACGCAGGCGTCGTTGACCGCCTGGGCCAGATCGTCGCCGCCGATGGCCCGGCCCGCCGCGGAAAAGGCCGCCACGAAGTCGGTGTCCTCCCCCATCAGATGCAGCAGCTTGCCGCCATACTGACGGGCCACGTCCGGCATGGTGAATTTCACCGTCACGACCACCACCAGTACGGCGGCGCTGACCAGTAATTGCAGCATGCGGCGGGTGCTGCCCCGCCGCGGCTGCTGGCGCTTTCCCGGCGTTCTGCCGCCTGCCGTCCTGGGCGGCGGTGACGGCAGCTTGCTGCTGCGTACCCGTTTCCCTGTTGCCATATGGCGCACCTCCTGTCCTTTGCACCATTATATGCGCCGCGGGACACGCAATATGCGTGAAAGGGTTGCAGTGGGACGTGGGAATCAATACGCCTTGCGGCGGAAAGCACACAACAAACCGACCACAACACACGAAAAAAGTGAGCTGCCAGCGGCAGCTCACTTTTTATCAAGCTCTTTATGATGCCTGGAAATTACTCCTCGTCCTCGGCCTCGTCGGCGGCGGGGGTCAGCAGAGCGCGGATGGACAGGGAGATCTTCTGCTTCTCTTCGTCGATGGCAGTGATCTTGGCGTCCACCATCTGGCCCTCGGACAGGACGTCACCGGGCTTCTCGATGCGGCGGTCAGCGATCTGGGAGATGTGGATCAGGCCATCCACGCCGGGCACGACCTCGGCAAAGGCGCCGAAGGCCATCAGCTTCACGATGCGGACGTTGGCAACGTCGCCCACCTTATAGGTCTCCATGAACTTATCCCAGGGATTGCAGGAGTGATCCTTCACGCCCAGAGAGATCTTGCGCTTCTCGGGATCGAAGGAGATGACATACACGTCCAGAGGATCGCCAACAGAGACGACCTCGGCGGGATTCTTGATGCGGCTCCAGCTCAGCTCGGAGATGTGGACCATGCCGTCCACGCCGCCGATGTCCACGAACACGCCGTAGGAGGTCATGGACTTGACAACGCCGTTGTAGTGCTTGCCGACCTCGATGTTGTTCCAGATCTCAGCCTGAGCGGCCTGACGGGCCTCGTACTGCACGGCACGGATGGAACCCACCACGCGGCGGCGGGCACGGTTGACCTCGGTGATGCGCAGGGAGACGGTCTTGCCGATCATCTCGCTCAGCTCAGCGCCGCGGGGCTGGCCGGACTGGGAAGCGGGAACGAACACGCGCACGCCCTTGACGTTGACAACGATGCCGCCCTTGTTCTCCTCGGTGACCTTGCCTTCCAGGGTGGTCTTGTTCTCGCAGGCCTCTGCGATGTCGTCCCACACCTTCACGGCGTCCAGACGCTTCTTGGACAGCATGGCATAGCCCTCCACGTCGTTGACGCGGATGATGTAAGTCTCGATCTCGTCGCCGACCTTCACCACGTCCTCGGGCTTGACGTTGGGATCAGCGGACAGCTCGTCGATGGCAATATAGCCAGCCTGCTTGCAGCCCAGATCGACCTGCACCTCGGTGGGGCCGATGGCTGTCACGATACCGGTTACCTTCTCTCCTGTATTTAAAGTCTTAAAAGATTTTTCCAGCATTTCCTCGAAGCTTTCTTCCATAGCTTCATTGTTCTTGATTTCTTCGCTCATCGTTTCGTTTACCTCCTTAATGATGCTCGCCGGTGTGGACGCGCCGGCTGTAAGCCCCGCCACGGAACATCCCTTAAGAAAGTATGGCTCAAGTTCCTTCGCGCCCTGGATCTGATAGACCCGGGGACATCTCTCGCCGCAAATCTCTGTCAAGTGTTGGGTGTTGGCACTCTTACGATCTCCGACCACGACCATAACGTCAACCCTAGCGGCCAGTTCAGCCGCTTCCGATTGCCGTCTTTGCGTAGCATTACATATTGTATCAAATAATTTCGCGTTTGTACACT
>CAKTZN010000119.1 GCA_934635545.1 uncultured Oscillospiraceae bacterium
CTTATAGCTGTCGGAGAACATTTCCCCGCATTTATTACACTTGATCAGACTCATGCTTTCCATTCCCTCCAAAGGACATACTCTTGATAATACTTAGCTATCATACCCCAAAAGCAACAGTCCCGTCAACTGAAAATGCTGGAAATTCATCATTTTTTTACATCTTTTCTTGCTTTTCCGGGGATCAGTTCCTATAATAGAGGGGAAGAATATAAGGGAGGCGTTCCCCATGAGTACCATTTTCATCGGCATCGCCGGCGGCACCGGCTCCGGCAAGACCACACTGACCGAGCACCTGGCCGAGCGATTCGGCACCGACATCAGCGTGGTGCACCACGACAATTACTACAAGCGGCAGAACTGCTCCTTCGAGGAGCGCTGCCGCCAGAACTACGACCACCCCGACGCCTTTGACACCGAGCTGATGATCGAGGATCTGAAGGCCCTGAAGCGTGGCGAGACCATCCACTGCCCCGTGTACGACTACGCCATCCACAACCGCACCGACGAGACGGTGGAGATCAAGCCCACCAAGGTGGTGATCGTGGAGGGCATCCTGATCTTCCAGAACAAGGCCCTGCGGGATCTGCTGGACATCAAGATCTTTGTGGAGACCGACGCCGACGTGCGCATCCTGCGCCGCGCCCTGCGGGACGTGGAGGAGCGGGGCCGGTCGTTGGAGTCGGTGGTAACCCAGTATCTCACCACCGTCAAGCCCATGCACGAGCAGTTCGTGGAGCCCACCCGTAAGTACGCCGACATCATCGTGCTGGAGGGCGGCCACAACCTGGTGGCGCTGGATATGATCATGCAGCGCATCGCCAATCACATCGCGGAGAACTGATACCTATGCTGTTACCCATCCTTGGCACCCTCTCCCTGCTGGGAGCGGTCTATTTCCTGATGCCCCTGGCCATCGGCGTCCACCACATCGGCATGTTCTGGCCGGCGGCGCTGCTGCTGTTGGCGGCGGCACGGTGCTTCTTCCCCGGCTTTTTCCGGCGCTTTCCCAAATGGCTGAAGGCAATCCTCATCACCGGCGTCAGCGTGGTGCTGGCGGTGGCCATCGCGGTGCTGACCATCATGGGCCTGGCCGCAGCCGACCGTCCCACAGCGGAGGACGCGCCGGGCACGGTGGTGCTGCTGGGCTGTCAGGTCTATAACGGGAAGCCCAGCATGATGCTGCAGGGCCGCATCGAGGCCGCCTACGCATATCTGACCGCCCACCCAGACGCGGTCTGCGTCACCACCGGCGGGCTGGACAGCCGCTCCGAGCCGGTGACGGAGGGCGCCTGCGCCCGGCAGGAGCTGATCGATATGGGCATCGCCCCGGAGCGGGTCTACGCCGAGGAGAAGTCCTTCGACACCCGTGAGAATCTGCAATTCGCCGCGGCCATCATCCGGGAAAACGGACTGGACACCCATGTGGTCATCGCCAGCGACAACTTCCACCAGTACCGGGGGCAGCTTTTTGCCCGTCAGGCGGGGTTGACCGCCCAGTCCGCCGGCTGCTTCAGCCCCTGGTTCCTGGGCCCCGGCTACGCCTGCCGCGAGGTGGTGGGAATTCTGGCCACCTGGGCGGGAATTGATTAAGTAAATGGTTATTTAGAAAGAAGAAATCCGTACCTTTCGGTACGGATTTCTTCTTTCTGCACAGTCGGCGCGTAAGGGCGGGGTAGAACCCCGCCCTTACGAAAACATGCATCACGGTTACAGCTTCTCCAGCACCACCGGCTCTCCCACCTGCAAAGCATAGTGATAGATCCGGGCGCTGTCCTCGATGTACTGGGCGCGGGTGCGGGCCTCGTTCAGATCCTTGCCCACCGCCAGCACGCCGTGATTGTTCAGCAGGCAGCCACCCCGGCCATCCTTCAGGCAGGGCACCGCGTTCTCGCCCACGGCGAAAGTGCCGGGCGTGGCGTATTCGGCGCACGCCACGTCGCCGCCCAGGAATATCCGGGTCTCGATCAGCACCGAGGGGATGGGCTTATGCACCACGGCAAAGGCCGTGGCATAGGGGGAATGGGTGTGGAAAATAGCCTTGTGCTCCGGATAGGCCCGATAGACGGCGGCGTGCATCCGCCACTCGCTGGAGGGCTGCAATTCGCCCTCGATAATGTTGCCGTCCAGGTCGCACCGGACGATATCCACCGGCCGCATCACCGTATAGCGTACCGATGTGGGGGTGATCAGCATAGTGCCGTCCCCCAGCGCCACACTGAGATTGCCGCTGGTACCGGTGAACATCCCCTCATGCAGGGATTCCAGGCACACGTCCACCATTTCCTGCCGCAGTTCCTTGTGAGAATACTCCATTCTATCGCCTCTTTCGATTATTAAATAATTATTTTGTATCTCAAACCACCATCTCATAGGGCCCCAATTCGCTGACCTCCAGATACTTCTGCAGGTCATAGGGGGAGTAGATGCCCAGATCGGTCACCACGCCGGTGATCAACTGGGGCGGCGTGATGTCGAAGGCGGGATAATAGCCCTTCACGCCGTCTGCCGCCGTCTTGACCCCCATAGCCTCCAGGGTATCCTGGGGGTTGCGCATCTCAATGTGGACGGTGTCCACCGTGGGATGGCCCTTGTCGGGGATGCCGCTGATATACACCGGTACGCCCAGATAGTTGGCGGCGATGGAGATCTGGAAGGTGCCCACCTTGTTGGCGATATAGCCGTCGCAGCAGATGGCGTCGGCGGCGCAGGTGAATACATCCACATGCTCGTGCTGCATCACATAGGCGGGCATGTTGTCGGTGATGACCGTCACGTCAAAGCCCATGTCGTGGCACACGGTGGCCGTCAGCCGCGCCCCCTGGAAATAGGGGCGGGTCTCCGGGCAGAACAGCCGGATATTTTTGCCCCGCTCCCGGCACTCCTTCAGCATCATAGCCAGGATGGTCTCGGCAAAGCACTGGGTCATAACGGTGCCGTTGTCGGGGAACTTGTCCACCAGATGCTTGGCCATCTGGCCCACCCGGTTATAGCGGCGGTTGTTGGTGGCCACAGTATAGTCCCGGATGGCCAGCGCCACATCGGGGACACCCTGGGCAATGGCGGCCTTTGCCGCCTCCAGGCAGCCGCCGCAGATGAGCTGCATCCGTCCCACGGTGGTAGGCCGGGCGTGGGAGATGGTGTCCATGGCCTGCTCCAGATAGGCCACCTGCCGCTCCGCCGTCATGTCCCGGCACTCCCAGGCCGCCAGCGCCATACCCATGGCGGCGGCGGTGAAGGGGCCGGTGGACTGGGTCACCATGTCCGTCAGCGCCTGGGCCACCTCGCCGTGGGTGCGGCAGGTGACGAACTCCACCCGCCGGGGATACACCCGGCGATCCAGGATCCGCACCTGGCCGCTGTCGTACCAGGCCACGTTTTCATACTGCATCATAAAGGCAAGGCCTTTGTCCGCTCTTTCCATTTTCGTTTTCTCCTCTCTTATGCGCCGTACAGCCGCTCTGCGGCGGCGCGGGCCTCATACAGCACCCGCTCCTTGTCCAGCGTCAGGTATTCTCCGTTTTCATACAGCACCCTGCCGTCCACCATGGTCATGCACACGTCGGCGGCCTGGGCACTGTATACCGCAAGGCCCGCCGTGTCCAGATGGGGACAGAGATGGGGCGCGCTCAGGTCGATGGCCATGATGTCCGCCCGCTTTCCGGCCTGGATAACGCCGGTGTCATCCCGGCCCTGCAGTCTCGCGCCGCCGGCCGTGGCCATGTCCAGCACCTGACCAGCCGGTAAGATCGCCGCGTCGTGGTGATAGCCGTTGTGAAGGATGGCCGCCAGATGCAGCTCCTCCAGCATGTTCAGGTTGTTGTTGCTGGCCGCGCCGTCGGTGCCCAGCGCCACATTGACGCCCTCCGCCAGCAGCGCGGGAACCGGGGCGAAGCCGCTGCCCAGCTTCATGTTGCTGGTGGGGTTGTGGATGACACTGACGCCCTTTTGCCGCAGCAGCGCCCGATCCGCCTCCGTCACCCACACGCAGTGGGCTGCGGCACAGGGCACGTCAAACACCCCAAGATCGTTCATCCACGCCGCTGGGGTCTTGCCGTATTTTTCGAGGCAGCCGTCGTGCTCGCTTTTCGTCTCGCTGAGATGGATGTGCATCCGCGCACCATTCCGGCGGCACCACGCCGCCGTTCCCGCCGCCACGTCGGGATTGCAGGTATACTCGGCGTGAAGGCAGCCCTCCACCCGGATGCGGCCGTCGGCGGCATTGTGCCAGTCATGGTAAAACCGCTCCAGCTTGCGGGCGCCCTCATTCTTTTCATAGGTGTCCGCAGGGTCGAAGGCCTGCACCGGATAGCAGAGGTTGGCCTTGATGCCGCACTCCGCCGCCAGCTCCGCCGCCTCCCACGGGAAGAAGTACATGTCAGAAAAGCTGGTGGTGCCGCAGGCAAGCATTTCCAACAGCGCCAGCGCCGTACCGGCCCGGATGTCCGCCGCCGTCATGCGGCCCTCCACCGGGAACACGCTGTCAAACAGCCACCTCTGCAGTGGGAGGTCGGTACCCACGCCCCGCAGCAGCGTCATGGCGGCGTGGGTATGGGCGTTCACCAGTCCCGGCAGCAGCAGCCTGCCGGACATATCCTTCTCACAGTCAAAGTTCCCCTCCGGACGGGCAGCGCCCACATAGGTGATCACCGGGCCATCAATGGCCACGAAGCCGCCCTGGATCACGCCGCCGGGCGTATAGACCCAGGCGTTTTTCAGTAACGTGGTCATGCCCTTACATCCTCGCCAGCACTTTTTTCAGGTACGCGCTGAAGTTGTCGGCCACCAGATGGCCCACCTCGTTGACCTCCTCATCGCTGAGGGGCTGATCCAGAATCCCCGCCGCCATGTTGGTGATGACGGAGAAGCCCAGGCAGGGCATGCCGCAGTGGGCCGCCGTCAGCGCCTCGGTCACGGTGGACATACCCACCGCGTCGCCGCCCAGGGTGCGGATGGCGCGGATCTCTGCCGGTGTCTCGAACTGCGGGCCCTGCATGAAGAAATAGCACCCCTCATGGAAGGTCAGGCCGCTGCCCTGGGCACACTCACGGGCGATGGCACGCAGCTCGGGGCTGTACATTTTCTGCACGTCGAAAAACCGGGGGCCGAACTCCGGAATATTGGGGCCTCGCAGCGGAGAATAGCCCGGCAGCATGATCTGATCGTTGATGATCATGATGTCGCCGGGCTTGTAGCCCAGGTTCACACCCCCGGCGGCGTTGGTCAGGATCACGGCACGGCAGCCCAGCAGCTTGAACAGCCGGATGGGCGCCGTCAACTGCGGAAAGTCATACCCCTCGTAGGAGTGAAACCGCCCGGACATGCACACCACCTTCTTGCCGGCGATGGTGCCGCAGATCAGCTTCCCGGCGTGGGTGGCCACGGTGGAGCGCAGGAAATTGGGGATGTCCTCATAGGGGATCACCACCGGGTTTTCCACCTGGGCGGCAAAGGGGCCCAGGGACGAGCCCAGGATAATGCCGATCTCCGGCTGAAAGTCCAGCTTTTCCCGGACATACCGGGCGCTTTTCTCGAAAAATTCATAGGTATATTCCATGGGATGTCCTCCTATTATATATTGTATTGATTTTACCACACCGGCCACATGGTGTCAATTTCACCCGCTTCCACAATTTTCGTCGGTTTTCCTGCCAGAAAGGTCTTGCATTTTTTTATTTTCATGATACAATAGCGTTGACAAATCTTAATGGAGGTACTCAAAATGGCTT
>CAKTZN010000120.1 GCA_934635545.1 uncultured Oscillospiraceae bacterium
GCCGATATGCTGCACGTCATCCACTACTTCGGCGGCGTGGAGAACCTGAAGGGCAAGAAGGTCGCTATGACCTGGGCTTACTCCCCCAGCTACGGCAAGCCCCTGTCCGTGCCTCAGGGCGTCATCGGTCTGTTCACCCGCTTCGGCATGGATGTGACCCTGGCTCATCCCGAGGGATACGACGTTATGCCCGAGGTGGAAGAGGTCGCCCGCAAGAACTGCGAGAAGTACGGCTCCAAGTTCCACAAGACCAATGACATGAAGGAAGCCTTCAAGGATGCCGACATCGTGTATCCCAAGTCCTGGGCTTCCTATGCCGCTATGGAAGAGCGCACCAAGCTGTACGCCGCCGGTGACAAGGCCGGTATCGACGCTCTGGAGCAGAAGCTGCTGGCCCAGAACGCCGAGCACAAGGATTGGGCCTGCACCGAGGACATGATGAAGCTGACCAAGGACGGCAAGGCTCTGTACCTGCACTGCCTGCCCGCCGACATCACCGGCGTCTCCTGCAAGGAGGGCGAGGTGGACGCTTCCGTGTTCGATCGCTATCTGGTGCCTCTGTACAAGCAGGCTTCCTACAAGCCCTACATCATCGCCGCCATGATCTTCATGGCCCAGGTGAAGGACCCCGTCAAGGCTCTGATGGAGATGGACGAGACCAAGGACACCCGCCGGATCTTCTAATAGTAACAGATAGCAGAACCACACCACACATCCCGCAACAGCGGCGGCCGCGCCGCCGCTGTTGCCTTTTTATGACATTTCACTTTACGAGGTAATTACTATGTCTAAACGTATCGTCATCGCCCTGGGCGGCAACGCTCTGGGCAACACCGCTGCCGAGCAGCTCCAGTTAGTCACCGAGACCGCCAAGTCCATCGTGGATCTGATCGCCGCCGGCAACGAGGTGGTGGTGGCCCACGGCAACGGCCCGCAGGTGGGCATGATCAACCTGGGTCTGAGCACCGCCGCCGAGGCCAAGGCCATCAAGGCCGATATGCCGTTCCCCGAGTGCGGCGCTATGTCCGAGGGCTACATCGGCTACCACCTGCAGCAGGCCATCGGCAACGAGCTGATGAGCCGCGGCATGGATAAGCCCGTGGCCACCATCGTCACCCAGACCGTTGTTTCCAAGGACGATCCCGCCTTCCAGAACCCCACCAAGCCCGTGGGCGCGTTCTACGACAAGGAGACCGCCGACCGCATCGCCGCTGAGAAGGGCTACACCATGGTGGAGGACGCCGGCCGCGGCTACCGTCAGGTCGTCCCCTCCCCCAAGCCCTTTGACATCGTGGAGAAGGCCTCCATCAAGGCGCTGGTGGACGCCGGCCATGTGGTCATCGCCGTGGGCGGCGGCGGCATCCCCGTGGTGCTGGAGAACGGCAAGCTGTCCGGCACGCCCGCTGTGATCGACAAGGACTTCGGCAGCGAGCTGCTGGCCGAGCTGCTGGACGCCGATATGCTCATCATCCTCACCGCCGTGGAGAAGGTGGCCATCAACTTCAACAAGCTCGATCAGAAGGGGCTGGATGATCTGACCCCCGCCGAGGCGTACAAGTACATGGAGGAGAACCAGTTTGCCAAGGGCTCTATGCTGCCCAAGGTCCAGGCTGCCGTCAAGTTCGCCGAGTCCAAGGCCGGCCGCACCGCCCTCATCACCTTGCTCGAAAAGGCCAAAGACGGTATTGAGGGCAAGACGGGTACTCGCGTGCATCAGTAATTGTTCTTTTTTCCTTACGTATATGATTTTTCAAGCACAGCCTGCGGCAGCGCCACAGGCTGTGCTTTTTCCTGCCGCCAGCAAAACCCCATCTTCTTTCTCCCATTTGAAACTGCTATTTCGCGGGCATATTTTCTGCTAAATGCCGTATATTACACAAATCTTGCAAAGTTATTTTGTACGCCACAAAGAAAATCTGCCGTAATTCACATTTTCTGTTGAAATTCACGACGATTGCCTGTATAATACCCTTGTCCTCGCACAAAGAGTGAATACCGGGCGCAGGCCCGTTGTTCAGATGTACGTCGAAATTTTCCTTTCTTTCAGACGTGCGTCACATATTTTAAGGAGGAAAACAAGAATGAAAAAGTTCCTTGCAATGCTGCTTGCACTGGTCATGGCGCTGAGCCTGGTGGCCTGCGGCAAGACCGAGAACCCCCCGACGGGTGACGACGGCAACAAAGACGCCGATCCTACCGCCAAGGTCAAGGTGGGCTTCATCACCCTGCACGATGAGAACTCCACCTATGACAAGAACTTCATCGACGCCGCCAAGGAAGCCATCGCCAACCTGGGTCTGACCGATGCCGACTACATCCTCAAGACCAACGTTCCCGAGGGCCAGGAGTGCTATGAGGCCGCTGTCGATATGGTCGACAAGGGCTGCAACATCATCTTCGCCGACAGCTTCGGTCATGAGCCTTACATGATCCAGGCCGCTCAGGAGAATCCTGACGTCCAGTTCTGCCACTCCACCGGTACCCGCGCTCACACCGAGGGTCTGGCCAACTACCACAACGCTTTCGCCTCCATCTATGAGGGTCGTTATCTGGCTGGTATCGCTGCTGGTCTGAAGCTGAACGAGATGATCGAGAATGGCACCGAGATCAACGGCACCAAGGTCACCGCCGAGAACGCCAAGATCGGCTACGTTGGCGCTTTCACCTACGCCGAAGTGGTTTCCGGTTACACCTCTTTCTTCCTGGGCGCCCGCTCCGTCTGCCCCACCGTCACCATGGACGTGACCTTCACCGGCAGCTGGTATGATGAGGCTCTGGAGAAGGAAGGCGCTCAGTTGCTGATCGACAAGGGTTGCAACCTGATCAGCCAGCACGCTGACTCCCTGGGCGCTCCCACCGCTTGCGAGAACGCCAAGGTTCCCAACGTCTCCTACAACGGCTCCACCAAGGAGGCCGGCCCCAACACCTACATCATTTCTTCCCGCATCAACTGGGCTCCCTACTATCAGTATGCGATCCAGTGCGTCATCGATGGCAAGGCTATCGACGCTGACTGGACCGGCACTCTGGCTACCGGCTCCGTGGTTCTGACCGAGCTGAACACTGATGTTGCCGCTGCCGGCACTCAGGAAGCTATCGATGCCGCCATTGCCAAGCTGGAGAGCGGTGAGCTGCATGTCTTCGACTGCGCCACCTTCACCACCAAGGCTGATGATACCATGAACCCCTTCAAGGTCGACTTCCTGAAGGTCGACGCTGATGGTCACATCACCTCCTACCTGGCCGACGTCGATACCGACGAGGCTTACACCGGTGATACCGAGGTCATCGAGAACGGCGCCTTTGCTGAGTCCAGCAAGCGTTCCGCTCCTTACTTCGATCTGAGCATTGATGGTATCAACCTGCTGGATACCAAGATGTAATCTCCCCTGCAACTGAAAGGATGGGCTGCGAAAGCAGTCCATCCTTTTCTCTTTGGCGCATATTACCCCTTTGGGTGCAGCACTTTTGACGATTCACACAAATGAAATCTTTCTTTCTTGTATAACCTTACATTCTTTGTGTATACCTGACAAATTTTTTGCGAATTTTGATTTACAACCACCGCCATATGTGCTAAAATAAGCTGTATGGAATTTACCCCGGCGTGCTACGAGGTGTTGCAGCCATCTGCGCCGAAAGAAAGGATGACAGCCTTGGAAAACAAATGCGCGATCAAAATGGAGAATATCACCAAGCGCTTTGGTTCCGTGGTGGCTAATAACGCCATCAACATGGAACTGCGCGAGGGTGAGATTTTGTCCCTGCTGGGAGAAAACGGCAGCGGCAAGACCACTCTGATGAATATGCTCTCCGGCATCTACTTCCCCGATGAGGGACAGATCTACATCCACGACAAGCCCGTTACCATCGCCTCCCCCAAGGATGCCTTCAGCTTGGGTATCGGCATGATCCACCAGCACTTCAAGCTGGTCGATCTGTTCACCGCCACCGAGAACATCATCCTCGGTCTGGAGGGCAAGCTGGATCTGAACAATGCCCGCCAGAAGGTGAAGGACATCTGCGACAAATACGGTTTCGACATCGACCCCGACATGAAGATCTACGATATGTCTGTCTCTCAGAAGCAGACCGTTGAGATCGTCAAGGTACTGTACCGCGGCGCAGACATCCTGATTCTGGATGAGCCCACCGCCGTGCTGACCCCCCAGGAGACCGACAAGCTGTTCGCTGTCATGCGCAACATGAAGGCCGACGGCAAATCCCTGATCATCATCACCCACAAGCTCCACGAGGTGCTGGATGTGTCCGACCGCGTGGCCGTGCTCCGCAAGGGCGAGTACATCGGCGACGTGATGACCAAGGACGCCGACCAGCAGTCCCTGACGGACATGATGGTGGGTCACAGCGTGACGCTGAACATCAACCGTCCCATGCCCGTGAACGTCACCCCCCGCCTGAAGCTGGAGGGGTTGACTGTGTTCGATGAGCTGGGTGTCAAGCGTCTGGATGACGTCAGCTTTACCATCAACGCCGGCGAAGTGCTGGGCGTGGCCGGCGTGGCCGGTTCCGGTCAGCGTGAGCTGCTGGAGTCCATCGCGGGTCTGTACCCCATCACCTCCGGCTCCGTTACCTTCTATCCCCCCGAGAGCGATCAGCCTCAGGAGCTGGCCGGCAAGGATCCCATGGACATCCGCAAGGCGGGCATCGCCATGAGCTTCGTCCCCGAGGATCGTCTGGGCATGGGTCTGGTGGGCTCCATGGGCATGACCGGCAACATGATGCTGCGTTCCTGGCGTAAGGGCGCCAGCATCTTCCTGAACCGCAAGGATCCCGAAGCGCTGGCACAGCGCATCTGGCAGGAGCTGGAGGTCGTTACCCCCAGCACCAACTTCCCCGTTCGCCGTATGTCCGGCGGTAACGTGCAGAAGGTGCTGGTAGGCCGTGAGATCGCCCAGCAGCCCTCCGTGCTGATGACCGCCTATGCCGTCCGCGGCCTGGACATCAATACATCCTATACCATTTATAACCTGCTGACCGAGCAGAAGATGAAGGGCGTGGCCGTCGTGTATGTCGGCGAGGATCTGGACGTGCTGCTGGAGCTGTGCGACCGGATCGTGGTGCTCTGCGGCGGACAGGTGTCCGGCGTGGTAGACGCCCGCACCACCAACAAACTTGAAGTGGGTGCTCTGATGACCCGCGTGGGAGGAGGCGCAGCGGAAAATGCGTAAACAATCTCTTTTTCATATTTCCAAGCGTGATACGCTTCCTTTGGGTAAAGCCCTGCTGATCCGCGGCGGCATCCTGCTGCTGGCACTGATCTTCTGCGGCCTGATCACCACCCTGCTGACGGGTCAGAACCCCATCAGCGTGTATGGCACCATCCTCTCCGGTGCTTTCGGCTCCTCCCGCCGTATCGGCGTCACTGCCCGCGGCGTAGCTATCCTGCTGGGTATCTCTCTGGCCGTCACCCCCGCTTTCAAGATGCGCTTCTGGAACATCGGCGCAGAGGGTCAGACCCTGATCGGCTGTCTGGCCACCACCGCCTGCATGATCACAATGGGCGATAAGATCCCCAACGCGCTGCTGATCCTTGTGTCTCTGGCGGCCGCTCTGCTGGCCGGTGCTCTGTGGGGCTTCCTGCCCGCCTTCTTCAAGGCCAAGTGGAACACCAACGAGACGCTGTTCACCCTGATGATGAACTACATCGCCATGCAGCTGGCCTCCTACTTCATCATCGTGTGGGAGGTGCCTAA
>CAKTZN010000121.1 GCA_934635545.1 uncultured Oscillospiraceae bacterium
CCCAAACGGGGCGTCGAAACCGGGAGCAACAGTCCGGTGGACTGTTGCGTTAGTGAGAATCGAGCCTCTCAAAAAAGCAGCCCCTCGATGGGGTGCTTTTTTGACACCTCGGTGGCACGTTTTGGTGCCCGCGTGCGTGTCGCGTCGACACTAAAAATATGCCGGTGGCATATTTTTAGTGTCGATCTCAGCGGCTATGCCGCTGTAGCATCCATCTTAATTTGTGCCGCACTTTGGCGTTTTCTTGCCTGCGTTGCGCCAGCCGTTTGGCGGCCACATTCGTGTCCGCCAAACGGGGCGCTGCGCCGCTTCTACCAAAAAAGAGAGCAAGTCCTTCGACTTGCTCTCTTTTTCTATCTGTCATCTCATCATCGTGTCAGCAGGCCGCCCACCAGCACCAGATAGTCCGGCGCGGCGCCGTCCTTGCCCCACAGCACCGGCATGTGGAAATAGTGCCGCAGGCACCCCTCCACATCGCCGCCCAGCGCCTCGATGGAGTACCGCAGAAGCTCCGGAGACCGGCAGGGCCTGCCCTGCGCTTTCTCGCAGACCTCGCACTGGTCGCAGGTGCCGGCCAGCAGCATCTGGCTCCCCGGCACCGCCTGCTCCCATTGCCGCAGCTTCTCCCGGTACAGCCGCTTCTCCCGCAGCAGCGCCTCCGTGGCGTCGTCCATGGACTGCCCGGTGCCGTCGGCGTCAAGGATGCGGGCATACAGCCGTAGCCCGGTATAGCCGCCCCAGATGTCCATGGGATCGAAGTCAAAGGGCGGGCATGTCCAGCGGGTGTTGTAGCGGGGACACTGGCGGCAGGCGGGCAAAAATTTCTCCACGTGCACGAACTGTGCCACGAACTCCGGAACCGTGGTCTCCGCCGTCAGCTCCCGGATATGATACGCAAACGCCATACTCCGCCTCCCTTACGCACCGAAGGTGATCTGCTGCCCGTCCGCGTCCACCGTGGCCTCCACGCCAAAGGGAATGATGCACCGGGGCAGGGCGTGGCCAATGTTGATGTTGCACACAATGGGCAGCGCCGGGTCGTCGATGACCTCCACCAGTGCCTGCTTGTACTCGGCCTCATAGGTCTCGTCCATGGGCTTGCCCACCAGCACGCCGGAGATCACGTCGAACACCCCGGCGTCCTTGAAATGTACCAGCGCCTGGCGGTACTTCTCCGGCGGCATTTTCTCCTCGCTGGATTCCAGCAGCAGGATCCTGCCCCGCCAGTCCTCCCGGCCGGGGAACAGCCCGTACTTTTGGCAAAGGTCCGGCATGTCGGCGTAGCGGGTGCCGTCAAAGCAGTCGAAAAGGGTGTCGATGCACCCGCCCAGGATCTTGCCGGAGAACACGGCGGGCCCCTGCAGCAGCTCGAAGCCCCGGTCGGGATGGGCGGTCGGCGCTGTGCCTATCTGCGCCGGGCCGAAGTCCGTGCGGCTCTCGTACCACACATCGCTGGGGGTGATCCGGCGGATGGTGCCGGTGCGGATCAGCTCCTCGAAATACCTGCGGGTATAGGGCAGCATCTCCGTGTCCAGCTCGCACACATCCGGCAGGAACGCCTGCCCGTAGAAGGTGTTCAGCCCCACCTTGTGCAGCATCAGATGGTTGATGGTGGTGTCGGAAAAGCCCAGGAAGATCTTGTTATGTGCCGCCTGGCGCAGCGCGTCGTGCTCGAACAGGTACGGCAGCAGGCGATAGGTGTCGTCGCCGCCCAGGGCGCACAGGATCATGTCGGTCTCCGGATCGTTCAGTGCCGCCAGCAGGTCGGCGGCCCGATCCTCCGGGTGCGCCTTCACATACTCCAGGCCCTTCAGGGCGTGGGGCGTGAACCGGACGTTCAGTCCGTAGTCCCGCAGCCGCTTCAGGCCGATCTCCACCTCGTGCGCCACGAAGCCCTCCCCCAGCACGCCGCTGGACAGGCTGACAATGGCCACATTCTTTACCATGGTATCCTCCTTATGTGACATCGCCGCTCAGAGCGACTTGCCCAGGGCATAGGCGCGCGCCAGATCGTCCTCTGTGAGATCGGCGGCCACAGACGCGCCGCGGGCGTTCAGGATACCGGCGTTTTCCCATCCCAGATAGCCGGTCATCTGCCGGAACATCTCGTTGCCCGCCAGCGCGGAGTCCATCTCCGTGTCCGCCATGGCGGTGATGAGAACAGCCTTCTTCCCGCCCATCAGCGCCTCGTTGTTGGCATAGAACCGGTCGATGACCGCCTTGAGCTGGGCATTGATGGTGAAGTAGTAGACCGGCGAGACGAACACCACCGCGTCCGCCGCCAGCAGATGGGGGTTCAGCAGCTTCATGTCGTCCGCGGCAAAGGTGCATTCCCCGGTGCGGCGGCACTTGTCGCAGCCGATGCAGGGGTGGACCTCCTGAAACGCCGCGTCAAAGCGGAAAACCTCGTGCCCGGCGTCCAGCGCGCCCTGCTGGAACCGGTCGGCCAGCGCGGCGGTGGTGCCGCGGCGGTGCGCGCTGCCGGTGATCATTGCGATTTTCATGTTGTTGCCCTCCGTCAAATTCTGATCTGCGTGGCCGGGCGCTTTCGCGTTCCCGGCACTCCTGCCGTCATTATACCATCGGAGCGCCTTTTCCGCAACCTTGCGCCCCTTCGGACGGCCTTACCAGATCTGCCGGTGCATCTCCGCGTCCGGTGCCAGCGTCTTTACATAGTCCTCCAGCCGGTCCAGCACCGCCGCGATCTCCGCCACAGGCTGTCCCGCCACGCCGAAGGCGGGGTAGAACACATGGGTGCTGCCCTCCCGGACGCAGGTGCGGTCGTCCGCTCCGGCGATCATACTGAAAATGATCCCGCCGTCGTCCCTGCCGCAGAAATCGCCGGGATAGGTGTGTACCTCCTCGCCCCGCATCCCCGGAAACGGCGCCTTCTCCGTTCCGGCAAACAGTTGCACGCTGCCCTGCACCTGCTCCACATCGTGGGTGCCCAGCAGGTGCTGCGTCTCCAGCTCCGCCAGAAACGGGATGGCCGTGATGGGGTTCGCGTCGGGGAACGGGCGGCCCTTCAGCAGGATCGACTCCAACTGCATCAGAACGGGATAGGTCTTTTTGAACTTCTTGAAAAAGCGGAAATAGACATTTTCGCCAAACACCGCCTTGCGGTCATAGTCCGCGAAGCGCTCCTTCAGGGCTTGCAGATGCGCCTCCGTCATGGCGCGGAAAGCATCCTCCCGCCACAGACCCTTTGCGGGATAGGTGACCTCCAGCACGCCGAAGGGTACACCGTTCAGCGCGTCGTCTTTTTGAAATTGCAGCATGGTACAGACCTCCTGTTATAAAAATAGCGGGATAAAATCCTTCCGAATTCTATCCCACTTGAATCGCGCCGGTATGACACGATAAGTCCTCTGATAAAAAAGATCCCCGCCCTATTTTGACCGAGTATACCACCGCGCCCCGCGAAATGCAAGAAAAAATTACCCGCGGGGTGATGACGAGTCCCAACCCCGCAAAACAAAAGCATCAGGGGCGGGAACAATTCCCGCCCCTGATGCGTCTCTATAGTGCAAAACCTTTATACTTCGATGCCGTACTTCTCAAACCGGGGGATCAGGCCGTACCGGGGATGGGGATCACCGTCGTCGGGGATCTGGGCCAGATCGTAGCCGGGATAGTCGTTGCCCTCGATAATGGCGGGGCCCTTCTCTGTCATGCAGATGTCCCAGCCCACATAGTGAAACTCCGGATACATCAGCGCCGCCTTCAGCGCCAGCGCCTTGACATCCTCGTGCATGGGCATCTGATAGCCCTTCAGCTCGATGCCGGTGGTGGGATGGCGGTCGTACTTCTTCAGCTCCTCGTCGTGACCCTGACCGGCGATCTTGCCGGTGTCCAGATCGAACCGCATGGTGATGCCGCCCCGGCCCATGTTGTCAAAGGCCATGCCGCCGGTGCCCGCCTTGCAGGCGGCGTAGATCACCAGCGGCTCGCCGTCCTTCACGAAGGTGGCCACGCGGATGCAGTTGATGGA
Source organism: uncultured Oscillospiraceae bacterium (assembly GCA_934635545.1). Classification (GTDB taxonomy): domain Bacteria; phylum Bacillota; class Clostridia; order Oscillospirales; family Oscillospiraceae; genus Vescimonas. Next base: position 3,992 of record CAKTZN010000121.1, read on the forward strand.
ATCGGGATGCAGCGCCGCCGCCTGGGGATGCTGACGGATGACCTCCTCGCAGATGCCGAACCGCTTCTCCGGCTGCTTCATGTAGGCCCACATGGCCTCCAGACCGGCAAAATCCTTCTTGTACAGCTTCTCGATGCCGCTGCCGCAGTCGCCGTCGATGGGCTTGACGATCACGGCGTCCTTGTCCGCCATGAACGCCTTGAACTGCTCCACATCGGCCTTGAACAGATTCAGCGCCTCGCGGCCCATCAACGGCCGGAACTTCTCAAAGAAGGCGTTCTTGTCGTTGAAGATGGCGGCGTCGGTGCGGTTATTCACCCGCTTGACGAAGGCGGCGGAGCGCACCCGGGTCAGATAGGTGGCCCGCTCATCGTCGCTCAGGTCGTAAAACTCAAACATCATATAGTCCGTGGGGCCCGCGCCATAGCGCTTGGCGCACCGCAGCATGTCGGCAAACAGCGCCGCCGTGGGCTTGCCGCAGATGTCGTGTGCCTTCCCGGCGGTCTCCCAGACCCGGCGCAGCGGCACGCTCTTGGCCGCCTGACGGATAGAACTCAGTTTCATAAAGGCAGATCATCCTTTCATAACAGGTGCTTATCATTATACCTGTTTCTTTGGAAAAGAAAAGCCCCCACAGCCAAATTTCCGCCCCGCGCCCATGAAAAAAATGAAACACAGCCATAACGAGCGGAAATTTTTCTGAAAAAATTGTCTCGCCCCTCTTGACAGGTGTACCACATCATGGTATAAGTGTATTAACACGCTTAATACACTACACTCGGGAGGAGTGACACTATGATCCATCTGGACTATCGGGACAGCCGCCCCATCTACGAGCAGGTAAAGGACAGCCTGCGCCGTTTGATGGTCACCGGTGTCTTGGCGCCCGGCGACAAGCTGCCGTCGGTGCGGTCCATGGCCTCGCAGCTATCCATCAACCCCAACACCATCCAGCGGGCCTATGCCGAGCTGGAAGCCGAGGGCTATGTGGTGTCCGTCACCGGCAAAGGCAGCTTTGTAGCGGAGGGCGACACCCAGAACACCGCCCGCAAGGCGGAGCTCACCGGCAAGCTGAAGCCCATCTTGGAGGAGCTGCGGAGCCTGGGCATGACCCGCGAGGAGCTTTTGCAGCTCTGGGAAGGAGAGAAGAAGTAATGTTAGAAGCAAAAAACGTCGTCAAGAGCTTTGACGGCTTCCGCGCGCTGGATGACGCCAGCCTGACCGTCCCCAAGGGCGCGGTCTACGGCCTGGTAGGCCCCAACGGCGCGGGCAAATCCACCATCATTCGCCACTTTACCGGCGTCTACCGTCCTGACAGCGGTGCCCTGACCCTGGAGGGCCAGCCCATCTACGAAAACCCCGCCGTCAAGCGCCGCATCTGCGTCATTCCCGACGACTGGTTCTATTTCTCCCAGTGGTCCATCCGGGAGATGGCCCGTCTGTATAAGGGCATGTACCCCACCTTCAGCCAGGAGCGCTACGACAAGATGCACGAGGTTTTCCCCCTGGACGACCGTCAGATGATCCGCCGCATGAGCAAGGGCATGCAGAAGCAGGCGGCCTTCTGGATCACCATGAGCTGCATGCCCGAGTATCTGATCCTGGATGAGCCGGTGGACGGCCTGGATCCCGTCATGCGCCGCCAGGTGTGGTCGCTGCTGCTGGGCGACGTGGCCGAGCGGGGCACCACCGTTCTGGTGTCCAGCCACAACCTCCGCGA
>CAKTZN010000122.1 GCA_934635545.1 uncultured Oscillospiraceae bacterium
GGGTCGCCGCTGCCGCCCTGCTTGACGGCCACGATGATCTCCTTGGCGATCTTGGTAAACGCGGCGCTGCGCTTGGCGTCAGCCGCGCCCTTGGTCTTTTGGATATTGTGCCACTTGGAATGTCCGGACATAGTTTACTTCTCCTTCTTTATGCAATATTGTATGATCTCTCGGTCATGGGCGGCCGACAGGGCCACCGTTATGTGCGGAAAGGCCGCCTGCAGACGCTCCGCCAGCACGGGACAGACCACATTCTCTGTGGGAAAGTGCCCCGCGTCGATCAGGTTCAGCCCCTTCGTGTCCAAGAACTCGTGATAACTGAGATCCGAGGTCACAAAGGTGTCGCAGCCCAGCGCGATGGCCTGGCCGATATAGTCGCCGCAGGCGCCGCCGCCCACCGCCACGCGGTGCACCGCTTTGCCGCCGTCCACATATCGCAGGCCGTTACAGCCTAAATATTTTATCACATCTTGCAGGAACTCCACAAGGGGTTTTTCACAATTTAGCGTCCCAAACCGGCCAATTTTTTCGTCCGTCAGGGGTTTTGTGTCATGAAGCCCCAGTTTTTCCGCCAGAACGTCGTTGACGCCGCCCTCCGCCGCGTCCAGATTGGTATGCATGCAGATGGCGGACACGCCGTTTTTCAGCAGCGTGGTAATGGTGCGGCCCTGGGCGTCGCCGGTGGTCACATGCTGCACCTTGTGCCAGGCGCAGTTCATCAGCGGATGGTGGGCAACGATCAGATCGGCACCCACGGCCACGGCCTCCGCCGCCACGGCCTCCGTCACGTCCAGTGCCACCAGCACCTTGTGTACTTCGGCCTCGCCGTCGCCCACCAGCAGGCCCACGTTGTCCCAGCTCATGGCCAGGTCACGGGGTGCCCAGTCGTACAGGAAGCTCTCGATATCGCAGACACGGGTCACAGCGCATCCCTCTTTTCCTTCAAAATGCGGCGGATTTCTGTCAATTCTTTTACCTTTACAGCACTTTCGACAGCAGACGATTTCTGCAATCCCTCGACAGCCTTCTGCAGCTTGCCGATCCGCTCGTCCAGATAGGCGCCGTACAGGGGATCGCCGTCCAGCAGAACGCCGCCATACTGCTGCGCCGGTGTCAGGGGCGGCTGTGTCCCTCCCCGGACGGCAAACACGGGATAGAGGTGATCCTTGTCCCAGACCAGCCGTTCTTCTGTAAAGGCATATTCATTGTCAACCAGCCATTCCCGGAGGTATTCCACCTTTGTCATCGGCTGAAGCAGCAGCAGATGGCTGCCGTCCGCCGTCCAGGGTGCGGCGGTCAGGATCGCCTGGATGGTCTCTCCCCCCATACCGGCGATGACGACGGTATCCGCCTCGTGGGGCGCGATGGCGTCAAGCCCCGGGCAGAGCCGGAAGTCGATGCCGTCCACCTCATACTCCGCCGCCGTCTGCCGGGCGTGCTGCAGGGGGCCGTCCACAATGTCGGAGGCGATGGCGCGGGAGATGCGCCCCTGCTGCAGCAGATACACCGGCAGATAGCCGTGATCCGTTCCCACGTCGGCCAGACGGCTTCCCGCCGGTACCATATCCGCCAGAAGCTGTAAACGGGGCTGTAAAGCCAATTCTCTCATCTTCATATAAACAGGATAAAACGCATACGGCACGCCGTATGCGTTTATCAGCTCAAGTCAGTTACTCGGCCTTGCCGTTGGCAGCCTCGTTGACCACGGCCAGCAGCTTATCAACGTCAACACCGTGGACGGCGCAGGCTTCCTCGACGGTCTCGCCGCGGGAGGAGGGGCAGCCCAGGCAATGCATGCCGATGGAGAAGAAGATAGGCGCGGTCTGGGGTGCGATGTCCAGGATGTCGCCGATAATGGTATCTTTGGTAATTTCGATCATGATTTTGACCTCCAAGAGTATTTGAGGATAGTATACCCCAAAAGTCCGCATTTTTCAACACTGAAATTGCAGAAAATGATCTCAAAGGAATTTGTCCAGCTCCCGCTCCACCTGGGGCAGCTTCTTCACTGCCGGACGGTCGATGCGCCAGCCGGACTTGATGACCATGTCCAGCTTCCGCAGGGCTGTCAGATCCTCCAGGGGGTTCTTCTCGCAGACGATCAGGTCGGCGGTCTTCCCCTTCTCGACGGAGCCGGTCAGGTGGTCGATGCCCGCCAGCCGGGCGTTCAGCAGCGTGGCGCTGTATAGCGCAAAGGCCGGGGTCACATCGCAGAACTTCACGAAATAGCACAGCTCACGCCACATGTCATAATGTGTGATGAAGGGGCAGCCGGTGTCGGTGCCCAGGCCCACGGGGATGCCGGCGGCAAGGCACGCCTTCGCCAGGGCCACGATGCCATCAAACACCACCTTGCCGTTCTCCTGCTGCTCATAGGTGGCGTGGGAGATGCTGCGGTCGAAGAGGGCGTAAGGCACCGCGGGAGAGATGGTAGACACCTGGAAGGCGCCCCGCTCCTTGAACAGGCGCATGATCTCGTCGTCGGGCTTCGCACCGTGCTCAATAGAGTCCACGCCGTTTTCCAGCGCCACACGGACGCCCTCGGGGCTCTCCACATGGGCGGCTACCTTCATGCCCAGGGCGTGAGCCCGGTCACAGGCGGCCTTTACCAGCTCCGGCTGCATCCGCAGCACGCCCGGCTCACCCACCACCTCGGCGTCCATGACGCCGCCGGTGATCATCAGCTTGATGAGGTCAGGCTTCTCCGCCGCAATGGTGGTCACATAGGCGGCGGCCTCCTCCGGCGACTTGGCCTCATAGGCCAGTGAACCGGCCATATGGCCGCCAGGGACGGACACCGCCATATTGGAGGCCACCACACGGGGCGACAGGATCTTCCCCCCTGCCGCCTGATCCCGGATGATGGTATCGAAATCCGCCACACCGCCCACGGTGCGGATGGTGGTCACGCCGCTGAGCAGCTCCGTTCTGGCGTAGCTTTCGCACAGCTTGACGCCGAAGCCGCGGGTAACGCTGTTGGTGGTGATCAGCTTTACCAGCTTTTTGGGGTCAGAGGGCTTTTTCCGGGGCTTGCCGGATGCCGGGAGGTGCACATGCAGGTTGATAAGGCCCGGCAGCAGGCATTTGCCCTTCAGATCCACCGGCTCGTAGCCCGCGGCGATCTGGCCGCCGTCGCCGATATCCACGATGGTATCGCCGCTGATGTAGACGGTCTTCCCCGTCTGGGGCGTCATATGCTCCGTGCCGTCCAGCAGCACGCAGTTGGTCAGGGCGTAGCGTTTCTTGTTTTGGTACATAGCGTCTCCTCCCATCTGATATTTAAGTCAAGATTATAATAGGCAAGGAGGGAAAACGCAAGCGTTTTCCCTCTTTGTTTCCTATAACTGCCTGATCTGGCCCTGGATCAGCTTGCTGACCGCGTCGGCAAACCAGCCGATGGTCGGGATGCGGGTCAGGGCCTTGCCGTAGATCTTGCGGCCGCCCTCCAGCTCCAGATCGCTGCCGGTAAAGACGCACACCGGCGTGATGCCCTGACGCCGCAGGATGCCCGCCTCGGCGGCGGTATCCTCGATGCCCCGCTTGCCGCTGTATACATAGCCGCCCAGGGGCAGCGCACCGATGGGGATGCGCTGGTCGTCGTTGGGGCTGGCGTCGGACAGAATGATCAGCAGCCGGTGGTCGGCCCTGCCCCGCCGCATCAGCCAGCCCATGGCCCGCAGGGCCAGACCGTCCCGGTTCCACCCAGCGGCCACATAGTCGAAGATGGCGTCGTTCTTCCCCGTCTGGTCATAATCCCGCAGGATGCGCAGCACCGTGCAGCCGCTGACGGAGCAGAAGGCCGTCACCCGCACGGGGATGCGGCAGCGCTCCAGACTCTCCGCGATGAGGTACGCCTGGGTGGACAGCTACTCCTGCTGCTGGTTCTGTGAGGCGGAGCCGTCCAGGAGGATGTCCACCGTCAGATCGCCCATCTCGCTCTGCTGCCGCTGGACGAACACCTTCTCCTCGTCCAGCACGGCGCTGCGCCACACCACGGGAGCATAGAGCTGTCCCGCGCGGGCCAGATTGGTGGATACGTCGCTTTGCAGCAGGATGGTATTCTGCAGCTTCTGGGTCAGTTGGGCGATGATGAGCTTGTTCTCCACCAGGTGGGCCTGGTAGTAGGCGCGGTTTTTCTCCCGCTGCTGGCGGAAGGTTCCCACGTCCCAAGCGGTCTCCCGGCTCAGCTCATGCTTGACGGGCACGCCCTTGGTGAAGTGGAGATGGCAGTTCTTGTGTACGCCAGTGCACAGCTCACGCTCCACCTGGGCCAGCTCCGACGGCGTCAGCATGGAGACGCCGAAGCAGTCCTCCACATAGCGCCGCAGGATGGGCTCCGGGGTCTTTCCTTGCAAAAAGGACAGTGGATGAGGCCGCTTCTTCCCGGTCTCCTCCTCGTTGGGGCCGCCGCCGGACTGCTCCAGACGGCGCAGGGCGTTGGGCCGCACGAAGCGGCTGGTCTTTCTGCCCCGGCCGCCGATAGAGCGTCCCGCCCACATGCTCCACTGCCGGTCGGTGACGCTGCGGCGGGCACGCTGGAAATAGCGGAACAGCAGCGCTTCCATCTTGTCCATGATCTGCTGCTCGTCCCACGCGGGATCGAAGGTCAGGGCGTCCAGCACTTCCTTCTGCCAGGCATCCTCCTGGGGCTCATGCAGCACGCGGCGGAACCACGCCGTCCGCAATCCCTCCGGGCTGCGGGGATCGGCAGCGTGGGACTGGGCCAGCATCCGGCGGGCATACTCCTGCCGCAGCTCCTCCAGCACGGGACGCTCCTTCAACGCCTTCTCGTAGGCCACGCCCTCCAGTCCCAACCAGAACAGGTCGTTGTACAGCTCACCCTTGGGCTGATGCTGAAAGGCGTGGAACAGAGGCTTGAATTTATCGAATTGATAGCACCGGTACACGAGGCCGATGATGGTGTTCATGTAGAGCTGGGCCTCTCCGTCGGCATCGTAGGCCTGAAACTCCGGGCGCACATCGTAGTTTTCTGCGCCGTTCCACACCTGATTTGCCGCGCGGCGGCTCTGGATATCTTCTCTGTCCATATCAGTTGCCAAACAGCTTCGACCGGTCGGCGTCCTTGGGGATGCGGCTCCACACCGCGTCCGCCACCAACTGCCGCTCGAAGGGATCGAAGGCCTTGTTGATGATGCCCAGCTTCAGCGCCTCGCCGGAGGTGATGCCCTTTTCGATCAGGTGCAGGGACGACAGAAGGCCACGCAGATCCAGCGCCTTGGTGGAGATCTCGCCGTTGTCGCACTTCTGCCGCAGGTCGCGGAACAGGGCGGAGAACTGCTGGATCCATTTGTCACTCAGGCCGGGGAAGCCCCGGTGCAGCAGCTTCTGCAGGTTTTCCTCGGAGATCACCGGCATGTCCAGCACCACGAAGCGGGAAACCAGTGCCTCGTTCAGCTCACGGGTACCGGCATAGCCGTAGTTCATGGTGCCGATGAAGCGGGTGGCGGGATCCAGCTCGATGCGCTCATAGCCGGGGACGTCGATGACGCGGCGGAAGTCCAGCGTGGCATGCAGCACCGCCAGCGCCTCGTTCTTCGCCATGTTCACCTCGTCCAG
>CAKTZN010000123.1 GCA_934635545.1 uncultured Oscillospiraceae bacterium
CGGTTTTATGAGACCATCGCCATCAAGGAGCGCTATAATCCCCGGTGCCAGAACACCTTCATGCCCAAGCGCTATCGCGGCACCATGACGGAGTTTCTGCCGGACGACTACGAGGCCCGGCAGCAGGGCCTCAATCCGCCAGCAGCTTCCGGAGCTTTTCCAGGCCCCGGTGCTCCAGACGGGAGATCTGCACCTGGGATACCCCCACGATCCGGGCCGTCTGCTCCTGGGTCAGGCATTTGAAAAACCGCAGCAGAATGGTCATCCGCTCCTTTTCCGGCAGGGTGTCGATGGCCTCCCGCAGGGCGATGCTCTCCACCAGGCGCTCTTCCTCCGCCTCGGTGCCCAGGGTGGATTCCAGCGTCAGCCCCTCCGCCGTCTCCTGCTGGAGCGATTCCGGCGCCACGGTGGCCAGGTCGATACTGGCGATCTCCTCCACCGTCATGCCGGTGGCCTCCGCCAGCTCCGACAGCCGGGCCTCGCGGCCCAGCTTATGGCGCAGCCTCTCCCGGGCCGACCACAGGGTCTGGCCCTTCTCCCGGATGGTGCGGCCCACCTTGATGGCCCCGTCGTCCCGGAGAAAGCGGCGGATCTCGCCGGAGATTTTCGGCACGGCATAGGTGGAAAACTGGGTGCCGTAGTTCAGGTCGAACCCCTTCACCGCCTTGATGAAGCCGATACAGCCCAGTTGATACAGGTCATCCGTCTCCACCCCGCAGCCGTAATAGCGCTTGACGATGGACCAGATGAGGCCGCTGTTTTCCGTCAGCACCTGCTGACAGGCTTCGTCGTCCCCCTCCTGGGCCCGCTCCAGCAGGGCGAACAGGTCACTCATCGCTTGATGCGGGCAGAGACCCGCTTGCGCATGGTCACGGTGGTGCCGCGCCCGGGGGTGGACTTCACCGTGAGCTTGTCCATAAAGCTCTCCATAATGGTAAAGCCCATGCCGCTGCGCTCCTCCCCTCCGGTGGTGAACAGCGGCTGCCTGGCCTGCTGGATGTCCGCGATGCCGCGGCCCCAGTCACGGACGGTGATCTCCAGGGTGTTGTTGGGCAGCAGCTTCAGCTTGACGGCGATCCGGCCCAGTTGATCCGGGTAGCCGTGGACGATGGCGTTGGTGACCGCCTCGCTGACGGCGGTCTTGATGTCCCCCAGCTCGTCCAGCGTGGGGTCCAACTGCGCCGCAAACCCGGCCGCCGCCACCCGGGCGAACCCCTCGTTGCTGCTGCGGCTGAGGAATTCCAGCGTGACATAATTCTCAATGCGCTGCATATGTATGCTCCTCTCCTGTCGTGATGCGCCGCGCTTCCGGCGCACGCGGTTTTATTCCAGTGTCATCATGCGGCCGATGCCCGCCGCTTCCAATACTTTCTTGGGCTGGGGCGCCACATGGCGCAACACCACGCTGCCGCCCAGCTCCCGCATCCGCTGCCAGCCCCGCAGCGCCACGGCGATGCCCGCGCTGTCCATAAACGTGATGCCGCTGAAGTCCAGGATCAGCTCCGACGGCAACGATGCCTCGATCTCCCGCTCCAGCTTGGTCAACAGGCCCTTGGCGCCGTGGTGATCCAGCTCTCCCTTCAGGTACAATTCCAGGACTCTGTCCCGGCAAGCGGCCATTACCTCCATTTTCATTCTCCTTCTTATGTGGTCGTTATGGGCCGGACAGCTTGTCCGCCGGCCCCTCTTCCTGTCACAAAAAATCACCGCAGTGGGATCCACTACGGTGATTATACGAGATCCGCGGTGCGCTTTTCCACGAAATCCGCCGACAGGTCGGGCAGCGCGAAGTTTTTTGGAGCACTTTCCGCATGGATGGCGAAAAGCCACACATACTACCTGCAACGGTCACAGGAGGTATGGATCTATGTCAGAAATGTTTTGCTTTCAGTGCCAGCAGACGGCGGGCGGCAGCGGCTGCGTGAAGACGGGCGTCTGCGGCAAGCAGCCGGAGACCGCCCATCTGCAGGACGCGCTGGTGTGCCGCCTGATCCGGCTGGCGGAGGTCTGCCGGCAGCGGGAGGAGTATCCGCCCGAGGTCACGCGGCTGCTGGCCGACGGGCTGTTCACCACGCTGACCAACGTGAATTTCGACAACGCGGCCATCCGCGCCTTTACCGACCGGGTAGACGAGGCCCTGCGGCGGCACGGCGGCAGCAGCGGCAGCGGCGACACCTCGTGGCTCTGGAAGGGAGAGACGGACACCGTCTCCCTGCGCGCCACGCTGCTGTTCGGCCTGAAGGGCATGGCGGCCTACGCCCACCATGCCATGAACCTGGGCTATCGGGACAAGGAGGTGGACGCCTGGTTCTACAAGGGTCTGGCCGCGCTGGCCCGGGAGCACAGCGTGGAGGAGTGGCTGGCGCTGATCATGGAGTTCGGTCAGGTGAACTTCCGGTGTATGGCCCTGCTGGACCGGGCCAACACGGAGACCTTCGGTGATCCCGTCCCCACCCGGGTGAACATCGACGTGAAGAAGGGGCCGTTCATCGTGGTCTCCGGCCACGATCTGGAGGATCTGCACCAGCTTCTGGAGCAGACGGCGGGCCGGGGCGTCAATGTCTACACCCACTGCGAGATGCTGCCTGCCCACGGCTATCCCGGCTTGAAAAAGTACCCCCATCTGGCGGGGAATTTCGGCACGGCGTGGCAGAATCAGCAGAAGGAATTTGCCGATATCCCCGCGCCGGTGCTGTTCACCACCAACTGCCTGATGCCGCCCCGGCCCAGCTATGCCGACCGGGTCTACACCACGTCGGTGGTGGGCTATGACGGGCTGCGGCACATCGCCGCGGACGCCCAGGGCCGCAAGGATTTCTCGCCGCTGATCCGACAGGCGCAGGCGCTGGGCGGCTATCAGACCGACCAGAGCATGAGCGGCGTCAACGGCGGCCACATGCTGACCACCGGGTTTGCCCACGCCGCCGTGCTGGACAAGGCGCCCCAGATCATCGAGGCCATCCGGAGCGGCGCGGTGAAGCACATCTTCCTGGTGGGCGGCTGCGACGGGGCTCACCCCGGCCGCAACTACTACACGGAGTTCGTCAAGCGCACGCCCATGGACTCCCTGGTGCTGACGCTGGCCTGCGGCAAGTTCCGCTTCAACGACCTTGACCTGGGTGAGATCGGCGGCATCCCGCGGATTCTGGACGTGGGCCAGTGCAACGACGCCTACAGCGCCGTGCAGATCGCGCTGGCGCTGGCGGACGCCTTCCACTGCACCGTCAACGATCTGCCGCTGACGCTGGTGCTGTCGTGGTATGAGCAGAAGGCCGTCTGCATCCTGCTGAGCCTGCTGGCGCTGGGGGTGAAGAACATCTATCTGGGCCCCACGCTGCCCGCGTTTCTGTCGGAGACCGTGGTGAAAACGCTGGTGGACGCCTACGGGCTCCAGCCCATCACCGCGCCGCAGCAGGATCTGGACGCGATCCTGCACCGGGTCTGAGCTGTGAAAAAAAACGCCGATACCTATGGTATCGGCGTTTTTTCGTATTCGATATAGAGCGGCTCAATAGCCAAAAAGCTGCACCCAATAGATCTCCCGGCCGGATTGATAGCAGCCCACGCCCAGCGTGCCGTAGGCAGCGTCCAGAATGTTCTCCTTGTGGGGCGGCGAATTCATCCAGGTGGTCATGGCGCTGTCGGCGTCCATCCCCGTCCCCATGACGATATTTTCGCCGTGGGCCAGGGAGCTGACGGTGTACCAGGCGCTGCCGTCGGGTCTTGTGTGGCTGAAGCTGCCGGTGATCTCCTGGGCACGGATGGCCGCGGCGTCGCACAGGGCGCTGTCCAGCGTCAATGTGCCGATCCCCCGCTCCGCCCGGTGGCGGTTCACCAGCGCCAGCACCCGCTCCAGCGGGTCGCCGGAGGCGGCGGTCTCATCCTCCGGCGCGGCGGCCGGTGCCTCCGGCTCCGGTTCCGCGTCGGTCAGCTCCGTCTCCTCCGCGATCTCTGCTGCTTCCTCCGGCTCCTCCGGAAACGGAGACGCCAGCGGCAGCAGCGGCTCAAACAGCGGCGGCAGCTCTGAAGCGCGTGCCTCCTCACATTTTTCCAGGGTGCTCACGGCCTCTGCCGCCAATGCGGCGGGCGCGGCCACGGCAGCGCGGGTCTCATGCAGCAGCAGGCCGCCCCACGCCGCGGCCAGCGCCGTAACAGCGGCGGCCAGCACGATCAGCAATGCTTCTCTCTTCTTCCCCATACCTCTCCTACTCTCGGCGCGTCACTTTTTCCGCAGCTTTTCCACCGCCGCGCCGTCTATCTGATTGACGGTCACGAACCGGCCGCCGTAAAACACCGCCCAGTTGTTGAACACGCAGGGCAGCGCCTTGGCCTGCGCCAGCGTGTCCACACGGATGAACCGGGCCGGGATATCCTTCTCCCCGCAATAGGCCCGCAGCTTCTCGATCCGCTGCGGGATATACGGGCACTGATCATCATAATACACCGTCAGCGCCGTTTCGTCAATGGTCTGGCGCTTGGCGGACGGCGCAAAGCGGGGCACCGTGCCGTCAAAGCTGAGGGCCAGCAGCTCGTAGCCGTCCGCGGTGGCGTCCACCGTCCGGAAGCCGTATTTTTTTGCGAAGCTCTGGTCGGAGAGCCACGCCTTCTGCTTGGCCGCGCCCAGCATGCACACGCCGGACTTTCCCTGCGCCCGGGCATCCTCCAGGCAGGACGCCAGCAGCGCCCGGCCATAGCCGCGGCCCTTCGGCTCACCCTGCACCCACAGGCAGTAAATGTAGAGGTAGTTGTCCCCCAGCACCGGCACCCAGGCGGTCTCCAGCGGCGCGTACTCGATGAACGCGCAGCCCTTCACGTCCAGCTTGCGGAACACATGCCCCTCCCTCAGCCGCTCGGCCAGCCAGCGCCGCTTCGCCTCCACGCCGGGATGCGCCGTTTTGCTGCGGATGATGCAGCAAAGGTGCTCATTCGCCAGATTCTCCGGCGTCAGGTCGATGAATCCTCTCTCCATAGTGCTCCTTTTCTCCTGTCATTTTGGATATCATGCAATATACATCGTTCATTTTATATGGTGTGTCCAGTATACCACAATCTCCGGCGATGTCAATCCCCGCGGCCTTCCCCGCAAAACCGACGCCCGGAGCGAAAGCTCCGGGCGTTGGCGATCGGGTCATGATTCAGGTATTCAGGAAGGGGTCGTCCAGCATGCCAAGACGGCGCAGCATGGTCTTTTTCACCGCCTTGAAGATATTCTCGTAGCCGGTGCAGCGGCACAGGTGGCCGCTGAGGAGCTTGCGCAGCTCGTCGTCGGTATAGTACACCTTGCGATCCAGGATCTCGGCGGCGGTCATGATGAAGCCGGGGATGCAGAAGCCGCACTGGATGGCGGTCTCGTCCATGAAGGCCTGCTGAATGTCGCTCAGCTCACCGTTGGGGCCGGTGAGACCCTCCAGCGTGGTGATGTGCTTACCCTCAGCCCACACCGCCAGATACAGGCAGGAGTTGAAGCACTCGCCGTCGATCAGCACGTTGCAGGCGCCGCACTCGCCCAC
>CAKTZN010000124.1 GCA_934635545.1 uncultured Oscillospiraceae bacterium
CCCATCCGCGGCGGCACCTACGCCGTCAACGACAACCTGGTGAACGACTGCACCATCGGTGTGCAGGGCCAGCACGCCTCCAACCTGGGCGGCATCATCGCCCGCGAGATCGGCGATTCCCTGGGTATCCCCTCCTACATCGTTGACCCCGTGGTGGTGGACGAGCTGGCCGACGTGGCCCGCTATGCCGGTCACCCCCTGTTCCAGCGCGTCAGCATCTTCCACGCTCTGAACCAGAAGGCCGTTGCCAAGCGCTATGCCAAGGAGAACGGCAAGAATTACGAGGATCTGAACCTGATCGTCTGCCACCTGGGCGGCGGCGTCTCCGTGGGCGCGCACTGCCACGGCAGCGTCATCGACACCCAGAACGCCCTGGACGGCGAAGGCCCCTTCTCTCCCGAGCGTTCCGGCTCCCTGCCCACCGGCCAGTTGGTGAAGCTGTGCTGCTCCGGCAAGTATACCGAAGCCGAGCTGAAGCGTATGCTGTCCGGCCGCGGCGGTCTGGTGGCCTATACCGGCTCCAACGACATGCGCTATCTGCTGGCCGAGGCCAAGAACGACAAGAAGATCGCCGGCGTGGTGGACGCCTTCCACTATCAGATCGCCAAGGAAGTGGGCGCCATGGCCGTTGTCATGAAGGGCAAGGTGGATCAGATCATCCTGACCGGCGGCATCGCCTACGGCAAGGAGACCGTGGACGCCATCAGCGAGATGGTGGACTGGATCGCTCCCATCACCGTGTATCCCGGCGAGGATGAGTTGCTGGCCCTGGCCCAGGGTGCCCTGCGCGTCCTGCGCGGCGAGGAGAAGGCCCAGGAGTATCGCCGTCCCCGTCCCACCGAGGCGTAACAATCAGCGTATTCTCTAAGGACGCCCGGCGGCTTTCGCTGCCGGGCGCCTTTCCCCTTAAAGGAGGTTTCTATCATGTTTATCAGCAACGATATCCGCTACATCGGCGTCAACGACCATCAGGTGACGCTGTTCGAGGGCCAGTACGACGTGCCCCTGGGCATGGCCTACAACTCCTACGTCATTCTGGACGAGAAGGTGGCCGTCATGGACACGGTGGACGCCCACTTCGGCGGAGAGTGGATGGACAACCTGACGGCGGCGCTGGCAGGCCGCACGCCGGACTATCTGGTGGTGCAGCACATGGAGCCGGATCACAGCGCCAACATCGTGCGCTTTATGGACGCCTATCCCGCCGCCACGGTGGTGGCCTCTCAGGCGGCCTTCCGCATGATGAAGCAGTTCTACGGCAGCGATTACGCCGACCGCCGTCTGGTAGTGGGCGAGGGCGACACGCTGACCCTGGGCCGCCACACTCTCACGTTCCTGACGGCCCCCATGGTACACTGGCCGGAGGTCATCGTCACCTATGACTGCACGGACAAGGTGCTGTTCTCCGCCGACGGACTGGGCAAGTTCGGCGCCCTGGATGTGGAGGATCCCGAGGGCTGGGCCTGCGAGGCACGGCGCTACTACTTCGGCATCGTGGGCAAGTTCGGCGCACAGGTGCAGGCCCTGCTGAAAAAGGCCGCGGCGGTGGACATCCAGACGGTGTGCCCCCTTCATGGCCCGGTGCTGACCGGCGCGGAGCTGGCGGAGGCCCTGCGGCTGTACGACATCTGGTCGGGCTACGGCGTGGAGAGCGAGGGCGTCATGATCGCCTACGCCTCGGTGTACGGCAACACGGAAAAGGCCGTGGAGCTGCTGGCCCAGAAGCTGAAGGAGAAGGGCTGCCCCAAGGTGGCGGTCACCTGCGTACAGCGGGATGACTGGGCCGAGGCGGTGGAGGACGCCTTCCGCTATGGCAAGCTGGTGCTGGCCGCGCCCACCTATAACGGCTTCCTGTTCCCGGCCATGCGGGAGTTCATCCAGCATCTCACCGAGCGGAACTATCAGAACCGCCAGGTGGCGTTCATCGAGAACGGCTCCTGGGCACCTGCCGCCGCCAAGGAGATGAAGAAGCTGCTGGAGGGCTGCAAGAACGTGACCCTGGGCAGCACGGTGACCATCCGCTCCGCCATGACGGAGGAGAACAAGGCGCAGTTGGATGCGCTGGCAACGGAACTAATGTAAAAGGGTGATAATCAGAAAAATGCTTGTACTGATGGTAAATAAAATCGGAAAGTGGTGCCAAATTGCATCCGGTGGTCGATTGTATACATGCCCAATTAAAGTAATTGATGGGAAATTATATTTCATATTCAAGAAAGCGTGGCATTCGGTTGCAGACTTTGCGAGCGAACACATGGAAGAACTTGTCCAGAAAGACGGTAAGATTATTTCTAAAATATTTAAAGTGTAAAAACAAGATAATCTAAATAAAGGAGCAGTCCGCATGAAAAAGGTAGAAATTGACACTTTTATCGAAGAACTGAATTCCATTGGAGACAAATGGACGCCAGAGCAGGTTGAAGATGTATATGGAGGAGTTTCTTTAGATGAGGCCCTGGCGGATCGTAAGAGTTCATTAGACGTTTTTTTCGGTGCCATAGGAAAAGTCATTGCTGAAGAATGACTGCGCATAGAATCTGCAGAGACCACCTAACCGTCTTATCTCAGCTATCAAAAACAGTAGTGCTGGAACCCAGGAATCGAAGGTACTGCTTCCTGCAATGTACAGAAAGGACACCCATCCGGGTGTCCTTTCTGTTAGTTTACAAGATAGCTTCCGCTTTCCGGTGCCTCGGTGACGATGGGCACCAGGCGGGTGGCGGCGTCGAACTTCTCCGGCAGGGCCCGCTGCAGCGCGGCGGTATCCACGCCGTTCTCCACATACACGCGGTCGAAATTCTCGGCCAGCAGGTCGGCGGACAGGCCAAAGTCGGCGGAGAGCTCACTGCGCAGCACAATGCTGAGCTTCATGGTATCCGGCAGATTGGCCCGCAGGCTCTTGACAAAGTCTGTCAGCACCTGCAGTCGATCCACGTTCTCCAAGCCGGCGATGGAATCCAACTGCCCCGTGGTGGGATAGCTGAAATAGTCCAGGGCGATCTCGTCAAAGCCCAGGCTGGCGTACTCCTGGCACAGCGTGGTGATATACACCAGCACCTGGGGATTGCTGGGATCCAGCCACGCCATGCTGTCGGCGTCGTACCAGAAGCTGCCGCTCTCTACGCACAGGGCCGCGTCGGGATAGGCCCGGACAAAGTAGCTGTCGCAGAACACGGACATACGGGCGATGGAATAGGCGTCGCCTGCCAGCAGCGTCTGGAGGTTGGTCATGGTGTCATACTGGGCCACGTCCACCTGCTCGGGCACCGCCACCGCCGTGGTGTAGGTGATGGAGCCGTTGACCCGCTTGGTCTCCACCGCGAAGGCGCTCTCCGTCAGGCTGTCCAGCACCGTCTGGGGATCCTGCCGCAGCACATCGGCGGGCAGCATCCGGGCGTGCAGTTCCTCCAGGTGGGGCATATAGCCGTTGTCCACATAGTCGATGGTCACGTCGCCGTCCGGTATGGCAGGCTCCTGCGTATCCGCCTGGGGCGCATCCTTCCGGAAAGGCCACTCGATGTGGGCCTTGCCCGCGTCGTCATATACGATGTAATTCTGGATCACCAGATACGCCACCGCCGCCAGGATCACCAGCACCAGCACTACGGCCAGCAGCCGCTTTTGGCGGCGGCCACGGCCACGGTAGTTGTGATACCCCTTAGTCATGGTCAGGGCTGGATGTTGTCCAGCAGGCCCACGCGGCGGGCATGGCGGCCGCCCTCAAACTCGGTGGTCAGGAACACCTCGGTGATCTTCTTGGCCAGGTTGGGGCCCACGATACCGGCGCCCATGGCCAGCACGTTGGCGTCGTTGTGGCGGCGGGTCATCTCGGCGCTGTAGCTGTCGCCGCACAGGGCACAGCGAATGCCCTTGACCTTGTTGGCGGACATGGAGATGCCGATGCCGGTGGTGCAGATGACGATGCCCTTGTCACATTCACCGCTGGCCACGGCACGGGCCACCTTCTCGCCGTACACGGGATAGTCCACGCTTTCGGTGTTGTAGCAGCCGAAGTCCTCGAACTCGTAGTCGTGCTCCTCCAGCCAGATGAGAATGTCCTGCTTCAGCAGATAGCCGCCGTGGTCACAGCCGATGGCAATTTTCATGATGATGTTCCTCCTGATGGTATTTCTGTGGTGTTTTGTTTCCTTAAAGCGCCTGGAATGAGGGCTTCATACGGTCAAAGGTGGTGAAATAGCGGAAGCCGCACTGCCGCAGCAGCTCCTGCCGCGTCTCGATGGCGCAGCCCAGGTGTGCCGCCGTGTGGGCATCGGAGCCCAGGGTGATGATCTCGCCGCCCAGCGCGCGGTACAGCTTCAATACCTCGGCATCCGGCAGAGGCGTATTGCCCCGGTTGGTGTTGCACTCGATGCCCAGCCCCTTGGGGATGATGGTGCGGAGGATCTCCTCGATCTGGGCCATGTGGGGATGGAAGGAGATGTCCTTATGGCGCATCTCGTTGATGCAGCGCACCGGCAGGGTCAGGTGGCCCAGCACGCTGAATTGGCCCCATTTCGCCAGCTTCAGCTCCTCCTCTAAGTAAGCGTCGATGGCGGCGTGGTAATAGGCGTCGTCCCGATCGCCGTCGATGTAGAAAAGGTCGAACCAGCCGTTGTCGTCACGGGTCATGTGGACAGAGCCGATGACGAAGTCCAGCGGCGGCGCACCAGCCATCTGCTTTTCCGCGCAGTCAAAGCCCAGGTACGCCTCCCCCAGCTCCGCGCCCAGCTTCAGCCGGATGCGGTCACCGTACTGGCTCACCGCCTCCTCATACTGCTGCCGGGCCTTCTCCCAGTCATAGCAGTCGCCGCGCAGGTGGGTGGTGCCCCATTCGATAGTGTCCACATGGTCGGTGAAGCAAATCTCATTCAGGCCCAGGGCAATGCCCTGCCGTGCCATGTCCGCCATGGTCACATGGCCGTCCGGCGAACAGGAGGAGTGTACATGATAATCAGCCAGATACATCAGTGTTTCTTAAAGAAGCTCTTCCGCTTTTCGTAGTTGCTCTCGCCCAGCAGATCGCTGAACTTCTTCAGGGCTTCCTTTTGCTCCTTGTTCAGATTTTTCGGCGTCTCGATGGTGACGGTAACGTACTGGTCGCCCCGGCCCCGGCCATTCAGGACGGGGATGCCCTTGCCCCGCAGGCGGAACACGCTGCCGGTCTGGGTGCCCTCGGGGATATCGTACTTCACCTTGCCGTCGATGGTGGGGATCTCCAGCGTGCCGCCCAGTACCGCCTGGGCGTAGGTGATGGGTGCCTCGCAGAATACGGAGGTGCCCTCCCGGCGGAAGATCTCGTGGGGCTGCACCATCACGGTGATCAGCAGATCGCCGCTGGGGCCACCGTTCTTACCGGCGTGGCCCTGTCCCCGCAGGGAGATGGTCTGGCCGTCGTCGATACCGGCGGGGATGTTGACCTTGATGGCCCGGCGCTTGCGGATGCGGCCCTGACCGTGACAGTCGGGGCAGGGC
>CAKTZN010000125.1 GCA_934635545.1 uncultured Oscillospiraceae bacterium
GCTGTGCATCATCTCCGCCGTCAGCTCCGGCACGCCCTTTCTGCGGAACGCCGCCGGTGTGATCGCCTCCCCCTTCCGCTCGGCGGGCTCCGCCGTGGCCGGGTGGTTCGGCGGCATCGGCGACCACTTTGACAGCGTAGCCGATCTCCAGCAGGAGAACGAGGATCTGCGGGCCCAGGTGGCCGATCTGGAGCGGCAGCTACGCCAGGCCCAGCAGGCCAGCGTCGAGAACCAGCGTCTGCGGGATCTGCTGGGGCTTACCGCCCAGCGCAGCGACCTGAAAACCGTGTCGGCCCGGGTGGCGGAGCGCTCTGTCGAAAACTGGGCCAGCAAGCTGACGCTGAACCGGGGCACCTCCGCCGGAGTGGCCATCGGCAACTGCGCCATCGACCAATACGGCAACCTGGTGGGCGTGGTGACCGACGCGGGTATGAACTGGTGCGCTGTCACCACCATTCTGGACACCACCAGCGCCATCGGCGCCACGGTATTCCGTACCGAGCAGGTGGCGGTGGCCCAGGGCCAGCTCAGTCTGATGAGCCAGGGCTGCCTGTCCCTGACCTATCTGGAGAACGCGGAGGATCTTATCGCCGGCGACCTGGTGGTGACCTCCGGTCTGGGCGGCTATTACCCCGCCGGACTGTCCATCGGCACAGTGACGGAGCTGCGCACCGACGTAGGCGGACTGACCCAATACGCGGTGATCACCCCCAAGGCGGCCATCTCCACGCTGACCCAGGTGTTTCTGATCACCGACTTTGACGTGGTGGAGTAACGACCATGACACGACGACTATTGACCATCAAATGGACATTTTACGGCCTGTGGACGCTGCTGTTCCTGCTGGTGCAGCAACTGATCCTGCCCTATATCCGCATCGGCGGCGTCCATCCCTTCCTGCTTCCGGTGCTGGCGGCCGTGGCCGCCTCCTTTGAGGGCAAGTGGGAGGGCCCCATCTTCGGCCTGGTGCTGGGCTTCGTGTGCGACGGCCTGTTTGCCGGTACGTTTCCCTGCTTTTATGCCGTGGTGCTGACCCTTTCGGCGCTGCTGGCCGGTGTGGCTGCCCGGCACCTGATCATGCCGGGGCTGGTATGCTCGCTGTCGGTCTCCGCCGCGGCGCTGGTGCTGAACGGCATCATCAACACCATGGCCTTCACCTATTCCTACGGCACACCGCTGACGGCGGCCCTGTGGCTGCTGGCGCGGGAGCTGCTGATCTCCCTGCCCTTTGCTATCCTGGTGCATCTGGCCTTTGCCCGGATCCACCGGCGCTTCTCCGGCCGGTAAGACCGACCTCCCCTATCCTCCGTCGAAAGGAGCAACCACTTTATGATGAAGAATCCCCATCCCGCCCAGGGCCGGTTTTATGTGCTGATCGTGGCGCTGGGACTGATGCTGCTGCTGTTCCTCGCCGCGCTGTATGATGCCCAGATCCTCAACGGCAACGAGAACCGGGCCAGATCCATCGCCTCCAATGCCACATGGCAGACAGTGGAGGCCAGCCGCGGTATCCTCACCGATACCAACGGCAAGGTGCTGGTGTCCAACCGCCTGGCCTATACCCTGACCTTCAGCAAGAAGAATTTTCAGAGCGACGAAGAGCTGAACGCCGCCATCTGGCGGCTGATCGCCCTGTGTCAGGAGACGGATACCGCCTGGGTGGACACTCTGCCCATCTCCCAGAATTCTCCGTATCTGTACCTGTCCTCCCGGGATGACGAGACCTTTACCAAATTCCTGGCAAAAAACAAGCTGTCGGCCCAGTCCACCTCCACGGCGCTGCTGGAAAACCTGCGGACGCTGTTCGGCATCAGCGACAGCTATACCCGCTCCCAGGCCCGGCTCATCGCCGGTGTCCGCTATGAGTTGGCCAGCCGGGAAAGCTATGTCTTTGCCGAGGATTTGTCCACCGAGCTGATCTCCCAGATCACTGACGGCAATTTTGCCGGTGTCACCACGGGACAGTCCTCTATCCGGGATTATAACACCACCTACGCCGCCCACATTCTGGGCCGCATTACCCGCATTTACGCCGAGGATTGGCCGGAATACCGGGACAAGGGCTATTCCATGGACGCGCTGGTGGGCGAAAGCGGCGTAGAGAAGGCCTTTGAGGACTGGCTGCGGGGCGAGGACGGCACCCGGCTGGTCACCACCGACGACAAGGGCAAGATCACCAGCGAGGTCTATATGAAGGAGCCGAAGCCCGGCGATATCGTGTCGCTGACACTGGATCTTGACCTGCAGGCCGCCACCGAGGACACCCTGGCCAACACGATCGAAAGCATGATCGACAAGGACAGCGACCAGCGGGGCGGCGCCGCCGCCGTGGTGGAGGTGGGCTCCGGTGCCGTGCTGGCCCTGGCCTCCTACCCCAGCTTTGATCCCTCCACCTTTGCCCAGAATTATACCGCGCTGCTGGAAGACGAGCGGCTGCCCATGTTCAACCGCGCCGTCAACGGCACCTATGCCCCCGGCTCCACCTTCAAGATGAACACCGCCGTGGCGGCACTGGAGACCGGTGTGATCACCCCCTCCTCCATCATTCAGGACAAGGGCGTGTACACCTTCTATGAATACCCCCAGCCCTGGTGCTGGGTGTGGCCCCTGGGCTATACCCACGGGCGGGTCAACGTCAGTGACGCCATCACCGTGTCGTGCAACTACTTCTTCTATGAGGTAGGCCGCCTGACCGGTATCCAGACCATCGATGACTACGCCACCCAGTTCGGACTGGGCCGCCCCACCGGCATCGAGATCGGTGACAGCACGGGTGCGCTGGCCTCGCCGGAGTATGCAGAGGCCCACGATCTGGAATGGACCGACGGCCAGACCCTGACTGCCGCCATCGGCCAGTCCTATAACCTGTTCACACCCATCCAGCTTGCCAACTATATCGCCACACTGGTGGGCGGCGGTGAGCATTATCGGGCCCATCTGCTGAAAAGCGTCAAGAGCTACGACAACAGCAAGCTGCTGTACGTCTACGACGAGCCGCCGGAGAATGTGGTGGAGATGTCCGAGAGCACCATCAACGCCATCACCAAGGGTATGCACGACCTGACCACCGGCTCTCTGGCCAGTGCCTTTGCCAACTGCGTGGTGTCGGCAGGCGCCAAGACCGGCTCGGCCCAGGTGGGTACCGAGATCGCCAACGGCGTGTTCGTGGCCTACGCTCCCTATGAGGATCCGGAGATCGCCGTGGCCATCGTCATCGAAAAGGGCGGCGCAGGCGCGGCCCTGGCCTCCACCGCGGTGGAGATCATCAACGCCTACTTTGCCGACCGGGTCAACGGCGGCGATGTGATCGGCGAAAATACCATGCTGAAGTGATAACATGTCTATGACCATTTTTGATTCCCGTGACATAAAATACAAATCCCCCTTCGGCGCGGTGCCCTGCGGCACGGCGGTGTCCTTCACCGTCACGCCGGGGCCGGAGTACTGCGCCTGTGCACTGGTGACCTACGGCGAATTTGCCGACGTTCACGCCGAAACGCCCCTTCCCCCCTGTCCGGAGGGCTTTACCGGCACGTTCACCGCGCCGGACACGCCGGAGCTGGTGTGGTACACCTTCCGCTTCACCCGCGCCGACGGCGGCAGCGTCTATCTGGGCCGCAACGGCCTTGGCGGCAGGGATGACCGCCAGCCCTGGCAGCTTACGGTGTATGAGGAGCGCCCCACGCCGGAGTGGTTCGGCCAAGGAGTGACATACCAGATTTTTCCAGACCGTTTCTGTCGTGACGCTGTTCCCGATCCCAAGGGACTGCTGGGCCAGCGCACGGTACATCACAACTGGGATGACGTGCCCCGGCTGGGAGCCGATCCCCTGACGGGCCGATGGAACAGCGATTTCTTCGGCGGCAGTCTGCGGGGCATCTGCGGAAAGCTGGACTATCTGCAAAGCCTGTCCGTCACCACCCTGTACCTGAATCCCATCTTCTACGCCGCCAGCAGCCACCGCTACGACACGGCGGACTACCGGATGATCGACCCAATGCTGGGTACGGAGGACGACCTGCGCACCCTGTGCGCCGAGGCGAAAAAGCGGGGCATCCATGTGATACTGGACGGCGTCTTTAACCACACCGGCGACGACAGCCGCTACTTCAACCGCTGCGGCTTTTTCGACACCCCCGGCGCGTACCAGAGCAAGGAATCCCCCTGGTACGACTGGTTCTGCTTCCAGCACTGGCCGGACAAGTACGACGCCTGGTGGGGCATCGACACCCTGCCCGCCGTCAACGAAAACGCACCGGCCTATCGGGACTTCATTATCCGGGATGAGGACAGCATCATCCGCCATTGGCTGCGGTGCGGCGCCGACGGCTGGCGGCTGGACGTGGCCGACGAGCTGCCCGACGATTTCATTGAGGAGATCCGCGCCGCCATGGAGCAGGAGAAACCCGACAGCTTCCTGCTGGGTGAGGTGTGGGAGGACGGCAGCAACAAGATCGCCTACTCCCGCCGCCGCAGGTATCTGCTGGGCCGAGAGACCCACGGCCTGATGAACTACCCCCTGCGGACGGCAACGCTGGATTACATCCGCGGCGGCAGCGCCGCGGCCTTCCGGGACACCATGGAGGAGCAGCGGGAGAACTACCCCCCTGCCGCGTTTTACAGCGGCCTGAACATCCTGGGCACCCACGACACGCCCCGTATCCTGACGCTGCTGGGTGCGGATGCCATCCCGGACAGCAGGGAGGGCCGGGCCGCCTATCACCTGTCTCCCGAAAACCGGCGGCTGGCCGTCCGCCGCCTGACGCTGGCAGCCATGCTGCTGTACACTTTCCCCGGCTCCCCTACACTATACTACGGCGACGAGGCGGGCATGGAGGGCTTCGAGGATCCTATGAACCGCCGGGGCTTTCCCTGGGGCCAGGAAGATCAGCGGCTGCTGGCCTTGTACCGGACGTTGGGCAAGCTGCGGAAGGAGCGCAAGTCTCTGCAATCAGGCGACATCACCTATCTGACCGCCGACGGTGGAGTGCTGGTCTATCGTCGCACGCTGGATGGTGAGAGCACCTATACGGCGCTGAACACCGGCGACACCACCCGGGCGGTGTCGCTTCCGTGGGAGAGCGGCTTCGCCAAGGATGCCGTGTCCATGCAGCGGTTCTGGGTGCGAAATGGCGAACTTCGCATCGACCTGCCGCCCTGCGACGGCGTGGTGCTGATATAATGCTTCCAAGGAGGAATGTTTCACGTGAAACATCCCTCCTTTTTGTGTTTCTTTTTGTTTCACGTGAAACATCCGCGTCTGCATTCCGCAAAAATTGTCACGCACCGTTGAAAAAAGTATTGAAACCTATCACTTTTGTGGTATACTGTTTCTATTATAGAAATGGTATGCGAGGATGAAAAACGTGGCAAAAATCGTAGCGATCGTGAATCAGAAGGGCGGCGTGGGCAAGACCACCACCTG
>CAKTZN010000126.1 GCA_934635545.1 uncultured Oscillospiraceae bacterium
CCATCTTTGTGGCCACGCTGCTGGGCTTCACCATTCTGGAGCCGGTGCACCTGCTGTGGATCAACCTGGTGACCGACTGCTTCCCGGCGCTGGCGCTGGGCATGGAGGAGGCGGAGCCCGCCATCATGCGCCGCCGTCCCCGTGACGCCAAGGCCGGTATCTTTGCCGGCGGTATGGGCGTGGACGTGGCCTATCAGGGCCTGGTGATCTCGGCGCTGACTATCGCCGCCTTCTTCATCGGCCACTTCATGGAGTCCGGCGTGTGGGAAATTCCCGCTAACGGCCTCAGTCCCGACGGCACCACCATGGCCTTCGTCACCATGTCCATGGCGGAGATCTTCCACAGCCTCAACATGCGCTCCCAGCGGGGCAGCATCCTGAAGCTCCACACCCGCAATAAGATGATGACCTTTGCCGCCATCGGCAGCCTGCTGGCCACCACCCTGGTGTGCGAGGTGCCCTTCATCGCCACCGCTTTCGACTTCACCAGCGTGGAGTGGAACGAGTACCTGGTGGCGTTGGCCCTGGCCTTCTGCGTCATCCCCATCGTGGAGATCGTGAAGTTCTTCCAGCGGAAAGCGGAGAAATAAGCATAAAAAAGATGACCGGCAGCGCCGGTCATCTTTTTTATGTTATTCCTTGGGCTCCGTGTCCTCTGCCGCTGCCTTCTTCCGCTTCAAGGAGAGCTTCTTGCCGCCGCCCTTGCGGCGCACGATGCGCACGATTACCACGATCACCGCCGCGATCACCAGCAGCCAGACCCAACTGTACGCCAGCCACACGGCAAAGTCCTCCAGCGCGCTGCCCACGGCCCGCAGGCCGTTGACGAAGGACTGGCCCAGCCGCCCGCCGAAGGTGGTGACGGCCTCGTCCTGCCCGGACAGCTTATACACCTCGCTGAGCTCCACGTTGATGGTGGCGTAGTCCACCAGCGCGTCATAGTGCCGCAGCGTGCCGCTGAGGTTTTCGATGTCCCACTCCGTCTCGGAGATGGCGCTCTCAATGGTGATGATATCCTCCATGCTGGTGGCCTTGGCCAGCAGCGCCTGCAGCCGCTCCAGCTTGATGCGGGCCGTCTCCAGCCGGGCCTCGGTGTCGTAGTAGCTCTCGGACACGTCGTCGGTCTCCGCGTTGGAGTAGGTCACATGGCATAGCTCACCGGCCTTCTGGAAGAAGGTGTCAAACTGCTCCGCCGGAACGCGGACGGTATAGCTGGCGTGACGGTAGCCGCTGTTGCCGTTGGAGGTGCTGCTCTGCTGAAAATAGCCGCCCAGCTCCTTCACCAGCGCGTCGATGCCGCTGCTGGCGGCGTCAAAGTCCAGGGTCTGCATCTCCATGTAGCCGGTATAGATGCGCTTGGCGGGCTTGTCGGACTTATCGGACTGCTCCTTGCTGTCATTGTACGCTGAAGCGCCCGGCTCCTCGGCAGTGTAGTCCATGTTGTAGTCCGCGTCGGCGGTGGTGTTCCAGTAGCCGCCGCTTTCGCTGTTCGCAGACTGCGTGGCGCTGTCGCGGACGGCATTACCGCCGCAGCCCACCAGCAGCAGGGCCAGCACCAGCGTCAGCAGGAGAGATACGATACGTTTCATGGGCAAAAAACCTCCTTCATGTTGGGATCTTCCTGTCTATGTGACGCTGGCCGCATGGAAAAAGTTCCCGGTTTCCGCAAAAAAGCAGCCGTTTTTTGCAAACGGCTGCTTTTTTGAATCAACAATTCCGTAGGGGCGGACGACTCTGTCCGCCCCTACAAAAGGGCACAAGGAGATTTTGCGCCACTTATTTGATATACTCCTTGGGATCGATAAGGCTTCCGTCCTTCTCCACGGCGAAGTGCAGATGGGGACCCATGGTGGCCTCGGCGGCAGCGGTGCCCACATAGCCCACAATGTCGCCGGCCTTCAACTGCTGGCCCTGGCTGATGGGGGGATTCTCCTGCAGGCTGCTGTAACGGGTGACGTAGCCGCCGCTGTGGGTGATGCATACGGTGGTGCCCATCAGCTCATCCCGGGTGACGGAGGTCACCTCGCCCGCCGCGGCGGTCTTCACCGCGTCGCCCTCGGCGGCCTGGATGTCCAGCCCCTCATGGGTGCGCCAGTCGGCCATGGTCTCGTCGTACAGAAGCTCCGACATGCTGAACACCGTCACCGTGGTGCCGTCCAGAGGGGACACCACCTGGGGCAGCAGCTCAGCCGCCGCCTCCACGGGAGGGGCTTCCTCCTCCGGCTCCTCCTGGGCGGGCAGGTCGGGCTTCACCGGCGTCACCACAGGGGGCTTTACGTCCACCACCGGCTGGTTGGCGGATGCCTGCTGGGTGGGCGCTTTGCGGTTCGTAAGAAGATATCCCGTCACACCGGCGGCCACCACGCACAGCGCCAGCGCGATGTAGATGGCGCGGCGGTGCTGCTTCATAAATTCCATAGCTTCTCCTTTCACCGGAGCGTGATCCGATGGCCGCCTGTTACGGCCGGCGGCCTGCCGGAATGAAAAAAGACTTCTGCCGCCTATTTTGGACAAGCAGAAGTCTTTTTATACATTTTTACAAAATTTGGGGGAGTCAGCTATCGAATTCGCCCTTCAGATCCCGGCCCATCAGCAGACGGATGGTCTCGTGGGGGTTGGCGTTTTCGTACAGCATGTGATACACCGCCTGGCAGATGGGCAGCTCCACGCCGTACTGCCGCCCCAACTGCATCAGGGCCTTGACGGTGTAGTAGCCCTCGGCCAACTGGGTATAGGGCTTGCCCTGCACAAAGCACTCGCCGAACTGCCGGTTGTGGCTGTAAGGGGAGAACACCGTGGCCTCGTAGTCGCCCAGATGGCACAGCCCATAGGCGGACAGCTCGTTGCCGCCCATGGCCCGGATCAGGCGCGCCACCTCCCGGGTGCCGCGGCTCATCAGGGCGCCCTTCAGCGTCACCAGCCCCAGACCGTCCAGAAAACCGGCGGCGATGCCCACCACGTTCTTGGCGGCAGCGCCTACCTCATTGCCCAGCAGGTCGTTGCCGTAGTAGAAGCGGATCAGGTCGCTGGAAAACTCCCGCACCAGCCGCTGCTTCACCTCGGCGTTGGCGCTGTCGATGACCATGCAGTTGGGTACGCCGCGGTAGAACTCCTGCACATGGCCCGGCCCCAGCCATACGGCGATGGCGTTGGAGGGATCCAGATACTCTCCGGCCACCTGGCTGAGCCGTTCGCCGGTGCCGATCTCCAGTCCCTTCATGCACAGCGTGAAGATCTTGTTTTGCAGCGCCATGGGCCGCAGCTCCTCCATCAGGCCCCGCAGTCCCTGGGAGCCGATGGAGATGATGATCACCTCCGCGTCCTTGGTGCAGGAGAGATCGGTGGACAGGGCGATGGACTCCGGCAGCGTCAACAGATCGTTGCTGCGGGTGGCCAGAAACCGCTGCATCCGGGCGGAATCGGGGCGTCCGTACAGCGTGACATGATGACCGGTGCGGTCCAGGTACCATGTGATCAGCGAGCCCCATCGCCCGCAGCCGATGACAGTGATGTTCATGTATGTGGTTCCTCCTGAGTTGAGGGAATGATGAAGTATGTTGTGGTATATTGAGGGGCGGACAGAGTCGTCCGCCCCTACGGAATTCTATTGATAACTGCTGCGTAGGGGCCGATGCCCTACATTTTATCTTACAATTAAGGTTCTTCCGTCCATCTCCGGCGGGCAGGCCAGGCCCAGCACGTCCAGAATGGTGGGGGCGATGTCGGCCAGGCGGCCGGTGCGCAGCTCACTGCCTGCGCCGCACAGGATGAAGGGCACCAGATTGGTGGTGTGGGCGGTCATGGGGCTGCCGTCGGGCTGCTTCATATCCTCGGCGTTGCCGTGGTCGGCGGTGATCATGGCGATGCCGCCCATCT
This sequence comes from uncultured Oscillospiraceae bacterium, assembly GCA_934635545.1. Lineage (GTDB taxonomy): Bacteria > Bacillota > Clostridia > Oscillospirales > Oscillospiraceae > Vescimonas. The sequence continues at coordinate 3,877 of CAKTZN010000126.1, forward strand.
TCAGGGTAGCCTCCACCACCTTGCCCACGCAGGTATCCACGGTCTCCACCGCCTTGATGGCGGCCTCCAGCACGCCGGTGTGGCCCACCATGTCGCAGTTGGCGAAGTTCAGGATGATCACGTCATAGTTGCCGGACTCGATGCGCTCCACGCACTTGTCGCAGACCTCGAAGGCGCTCATTTCCGGCTGGAGGTCGTAGGTGGCCACCTTGGGGGAGGGCACCAGCACCCGATCCTCGCCGGGGTACTGCTTCTCCACGCCGCCGTTGAAGAAGAAGGTCACATGGGCGTACTTCTCCGTCTCGGCGATGCGGAGCTGGGTCATGCCCATGCTGCTGAGGTATTCGCCCAGGCCGTTTTTCACCGCCACACGGGGCCACGCCACCAGCACATTGGGCATGGAGGCGTCATACTCGGTGTTGCACACATAGGTGGTGGGGAAGAACTCCCGCTGGAAGCCGTCAAAATCGGGATCCACGATGGCGCGGGTGATCTCCCGTGCCCGGTCGGGGCGGTAGTTGAAGAAGATGACGCTGTCGTTGTCGCTGATGGTGCCCTCGCTGTCGCAGACCACCGGCTCCACGAATTCATCGGTGACGCCGTTGGCGTAGGACTTGGCCACTGCGTCCACGGGGTCGGCGTTGTGGATGCCCTCGCCATAGACCATGGCGTCATAGGCCATCTGCACGCGCTCCCAGCGCTTGTCGCGGTCCATGGCGTAATAGCGGCCCATCACCGTGGCGATCTTGCCCACGCCGATCTGGGCGCATTTGTCCCGCAGCTCCGCCACGAAGTCCTTGCCGCTGGTGGGGGATACGTCGCGGCCATCCAGGAAGCAGTGGACATACACCTTGGTCAGGCCCTTGTCCTTTGCCATCTGCAGCAGGGCGAACAGATGCTGGATGTGGGAGTGCACGCCGCCGTCGGACAGCAGGCCATACAGGTGCAGGCTGCTGCCCTTGGCCAGACAGTCGTCCATGGCCTTGTTATAGGCCTCGTTTTTGAAGAAGCTGCCATCGTCGATGGCGCGGCTGATGCGGGGCAGATCCTGGAACACCACACGGCCTCCGCCAATGTTGGTGTGGCCCACCTCGCTGTTGCCCATCTGCCCGGCGGGCAGACCCACGTCCAGTCCGCTGGCGGACAGGGTGGTGTTGGCGTATTCCTGGAACAGCCGGTCAAGCACCGGCGTTTTCGCCAGGGTCACGGCGTTGTCGTCGCTGGCGGGAGCCAGGCCGAAGCCGTCCATAATGATCAGCGTAGTCGGCGTCTTGTTCATGACAGAACTCCTTTCTTGCGGTATGTCAGTCCTGGTTGGCGGCGTTGATGATCTCCACGAACTCGGCAGGCTTCAGGCTTGCGCCGCCGATCAGGCCGCCGTCGATATCGCTCTGGCCCAGCAGCTCCGCCGCGTTGGAGGGCTTCATGGAGCCGCCGTACTGGATGGTGATGGAGCGGGCGATGCGGGCGCCGTACAGGTGGCGCACGGTGGTGCGGATGAAGGTGCAGACCTCGGCGGCCTGCTCGGCGGTGGCGGTCTTGCC
>CAKTZN010000127.1 GCA_934635545.1 uncultured Oscillospiraceae bacterium
GCTGTTTATCGACATTCCCGGCAACGGCCTGATGCTGGCCGTGCCCCTGAAAAGCGTCAGCAGCGGCCGGACGCTGGCCTATCTGACAGACGGCGGCAAGGCCGCCACCGGAGGTGTACCGACTATGAACTTTGATTATGAGCTGATCGTGGTGATCCTGACCGAGGGCCACTCCGATATGGTGATGGACGCGGCCCGCAGCGCGGGCGCAGGCGGCGGCACGGTGCTGCACGCCAAGGGCACCGGCGCCATCGGCACCGAGAAATTCTTCGGCGTGACCCTGGCCAACGAAAAGGACGTGATCTACATCGTGGCCAGCGGCAACGAGAAGGCCGCCATCATGAATGCCATCAATAAGGACGCCGGGCCCTCCACCCCGGCAGGCGCCATCAGCTTCTCCCTGCCCGTGTCCGACGTGGCGGGCCTGCGGAGACTGGACGACGAATAACTGGCGAAAAGTCTGACGACTTTTCTGCCAAAAGGCTTGCGGCGTCCGCGCCGCGAACTCTGCGAGGCTTATAAAAAGAGACCGGTTCATCAAACCGGTCTCTTTTTTATTTCATCGGGCAGTTCCGCAGGATCGCCCTGGCCGCCGTCTCATAGGCGGCCAGATCGTTGGCCTTGCGGATGGCCTTCAACGGCCGCTCCGTCCCCTCGAAGCGCTCCTGGAGATAGTTCCACAGCTCACGCATCCGGTGCAGCACCGGCGGCGTACCGCTGAGGCGCTGGCGATAGCCCTCCAGCAGCCGGTCGTGCAGCGCCTCCAGCTCCTGCCGGGAGGCCGCCGCGCCGCCATGGAGCCGCCGTCCCAGCGCGGGATCGGCCATCAGGCCCCGGCCCGCCATCACCGTGTCCACCTGGGGATACTGCGTCTGAAACGCCGCCACATCCGCCGCCGTGAACAGATCGCCGTTGTACACCAGCCGTCCCGGATACGCCGCCAGCGCCCGGTCGAAGGCGTCCCGGTGGACAGCGCCCTTATAGAACGCCTTCTGAATCCGGGGATGCACGATCAGCTCATGGATGGGGTAGCGGCTGTACAGCGCCAGCAGCGCCTCCCACTCCGCCGGATCGTTCTTCCCGATGCGGGTCTTGACCGACACCCGCATGTCCGGCAGCGCGTCGAAAATGCCGTCCAGGCACCGCTCCAGCTCCTCCGGATAGGCCAGCAGGCCCGAGCCCTTCCGCTTGGCCGTCACCGTTCCGGAGGGGCACCCCAGGTTGAAGTTGACCTCGCCATACCCACGCGCCTGCAATTCCCGTGCCGCCCACACAAAGTGCTCGCTCCGGTTGGTCAGCAGTTGGGGCACCGTGTCCGGCTCCCCCTGGATCTCGTCCAGCTCCCTCCGCTGGAAGCACAAATTGGCGTTGGGCGACAGAAAAGGCGTGAAATACTTGTCCACACCGCCGAAGATCTCCCGGTGGGCCTGCCTCCACAGATAGGTGGTCAAGCCCTCCATAGGCGCAGCGTATAGCGTTATGTCAACCATTTGATGTGTCCCCTTCCGCGTTTTTCTCCATCATACCCGATATCGTGCCCCTTGGCAACTCCCTCGGCGGAAAAAAGCGCTGACCGGCGGTCAGCGCTTTTCTTATGCAAATACCGTCCAGATCAGCTTGCTGACGATGTGCAGCAGCGCGTGGCTGAGCATGGCGTACTGGATACCGTATTTCCGGTACAGCCGCCCGAACACCAGCCCGAAGCCGCCGTTCAGCAGGAAACACCGCACCAGGATCAGCGGTGTCAGCGCGCCGAATACGCCCACCGTGGCGGGCAGATGCCCCGCCGCGAACAGCAGCGCCGCCAGCACGTTGGCCGCTATGATCACGCCGGTGGGCGGCTGCTTCTCCCGCCGGAAGAACAGCTTCCAGCCCAGAAAGGCCAGCAGACTCATGAGGAACAGCCGCATGAGCAGCTCCTCCATCACGCCGCCGTACAGGATGGCGGACGACCAGCCCCACACCGTCAGGCCCGCCGCCGCGGAATCCCGCACCGCCGTACCCGGCAGCCACGCGCCGAAGGTCCAGTAGTCCAGGCTGAACAGCACGCCCAGCGGGACAGATACCGCCAGCGTCCGCAGCAGAGGTCGTTTCTCCAGCCGCAGGGGCCCCATCAGCCCCAGCTTTTCCGCCAGAATATACCCGAAAAAGCTGGCCACGGCGACGTAGATCACCGTCTGCACCGTGCCGATGGCCAGCAGTGCCGTGGTGCTGCCCAACTGGGCCACCATGGCCGCCAGCGTACTCTCGTCGTACAGCGCCATCTGATACCGGAGCATCAGATAGCTTGCCGCCGCGGCAAGGGGCAGCAGTGCCAGCGTGAACCGCAGGGCGCTGCGGTACCTGGTCAGAAACCGCTTCATACCCCGTCACCCCCGATCGTCTCCACGCAGAAGCCGTGATAGCCGCAGCAGGTGCAGGTCAGCTTCCGGGCCGAGGGGGTATGCCGGGCAAAGAACGCCTCCCGCAGCGCCGGGCGGAACACTGTGTGGCACTGGGGACAGAGATAGGCCACCCGCCGGAAATAGTACCGGCTGATCAGGATGCCGAAGGGCACCGCCAGCAGCAGATACACTGCAAAGGGCCACCATGCGCCGGTGACGATCCACAGGACGATGCCCGTCACCTCCAGCAGCGACATGGGGATACCCGCCAGCAGCATGGCGGTATGCACCCGTTTCAGTTGTGTGCGTCGCTCCATCAGATACGCTATGTCGCCGATGGATTCCACAGAGAAGTCCGGCTGCTGCTTCACCTGGCGGCGCAGCGCCTCCAGCTTTTCCAGCCGGGACTGGCTGCGGGCCAGCTCCTGCCGCACCGCCTGCTCCTGCTGCTCCAGCAGCAGCTCCACCACCCGCCCCGGCTCCTCCTCCGCCAGAAGCTGGGCGATGGCGTCGATGGGCAGGCCCATGTCCCGCAGGAAGCAGATGATCCGCAGCCGCCGCAGGTCGTCGTCCGTATACAGCCGCCGCCCGCCCTCGGACAGCTCCGTGGGGATCAGGATGCCCCGGCTGTCGTAGTACTGCACCGTCCGCACGGTGACGCCGCACAGCTTGGCCAGCTCTCCAGTGGTATATTTGGACATAGCGTTTCACCTCCTTATGGAGCCATGATAGCACATGACGCAGCGTCACGAGCAATACCCAACGCCGCGTCACGGGGGAAGTTTTTTGAATTTGGATGTTACTATGCTTGAAAGAAGATATTTCGCGCTCCGGCGCAGGGAATTTCGTGGCCCCGGCCACGAGGCACTTTTGCCCACAGCGGCAAAAGTGCCCAAAAACGCTGCTTAAACCTGCGGTTTAAGAATCCGCCCGCGCTATACCGTGTACGCATATGCTGCCTTTTACCACGCGTTTGCAGAACACGGCTATTATCGTTGCGTATGACGTATTGTCTGTCCTTCCAGCGCCGCTGCCGCTCATCCCCTACCGTTGCAGCGCATGAGCGGCAGCGGCGCCGGAGCAGAGATAATCCTTTTGACCATACGAAAAGGGCCATCCTGCGTGAACGCGTGGAAGGATCTTACACTCTGGAACAATGTGTAGCGCGCAGGAAGTCCAGAAACCTGGGTTTCTGGTTGTTCTTTTGGTCACTTTTGGAACAACGGCCAAAAGTGACTCGCGCCGGAGCGCGAAATATTTTCTCGTCCCCGCAGGGACGAAAATCCCCTCACGCTTACAGCGCGTCCACATACCGGCACGCTGCCAGGCCCGCCACCGCGCCGTCGCCTACGGCGGTGGTCAACTGCCGCACGGACTTCACCCGGCCATCCCCGGCGGCAAACACACCGGCGCAGCCGGTCAGGGTGTCCTCCCCTGCCGCGTAATAGCCGCCGTCGGTGTTCACCAGCGCCGCGAAGGGTTCGCTCTGAGGCATCTGGCCCACCGCGGCAAACAGTCCCTCCACCGCCAGCTCCCGCGTCTCGCCGGTCTTGACGTCCTTCACCGTGATGCCGGTCAGCTCACCATCGGAGGCATGCAGCGCCTCCACGGTGTGGCTGTACAGGATATGGATATTCTCCCGGCTCTCTACCTGCCGCACCAGACGGGCCTCACCCCGGAACTGATCCCGGCGGTGGAGCAGCGTCACGCTGCGGCAGCTATTGGCCAGGAACAGCGCGTCCTGCAGGGCGGTGTCGCCGCCGCCTACCACAGCCACATCCCGGCCGGTATAGAACGCGCCATCGCATACGGCGCAGTAGGACACGCCGCAGCCCACCAGCTCCTCCTCGCCAGGAAGGCCCAGATGGCGATGGGCCGCGCCGGTGGCCAGCACCACCGCGCGGCAGCGGTAGTCGCCGCCGTCGCAGCAAACGGTAAAGCCGCTGCCGTCACGGGCAAGGCCCGTGACCTCGTCATAGAGGATCTCCACGCCCAGGGCCTCCACCTGCTCGGTGAGCTTCTGGGCGAAGTCCGCACCGGACATAGCGGGCACGGCGGGATAGTTCTCCACCATCGGGGAATAGACGATCTGGCCACCGGTATTCTCCCGCTCGGCCACGGCCACGGTCTTGCCCGCCCGGGCGGCATACAGCGCCGCCGTCAGTCCGGCAGGCCCGCCGCCGACTACAATGATATCATACATAGAGATTGCCTCCTTTTATTGGGATAAAAAGCCCCCTGGAGAGGGGGCTTTTTCGGTACATTAAGGGGTGTTCTGAGGTACATTAACGGGCTTTATCGGTGCAATAAACGTCCTTATTCAGGCCCGATACTCGGCGATGAACTTCCGTACCGCGCCGAGACCCACATACTTATCCTCGCCGTCGCCCACCACCAGCGTGGGAGCCTGACGGATGCCAAGGCGGGCGGCCTCCTCGCCGTTCTCCTCCGCCAGCAGGCGGGTAAAGGGGATACCGGCCTCGGTCAGCAGCTTTTCCGCCTGCTTGCAGTTGGGGCAGGTGCGGGTGGCGAACAGCTTCACCGTGCCGCAGGCGTTGGCTGCAGGCTCCTCAGCGGGGGCGGCAGGCTGCTCCGGCTTCACGTCGGGGTGCAGCACACCCTGATGGGTCAGGTGGGAGCGGCCGATGTCGTAGACCTTGCGGTCCTTGAACTCCTGGGCCTTGCCGTCGTTCCAGTTCTGCACCGGGCGATAGTAGCCGGTGATACGGCTGTAAATTTCCGTCCGCTCGCCGCACTCGGGGCAGACGGACACCTCGCCGGACAGATAGCCGTGGTTCTTGCACACGGAATAGGTGGGAGACAGGGTGTAGTAGGGCAGCTTATAGTTCTCGGCGATCTTGCGCACCAACTGGGCGGCCGCCTTCCAATCCGGCAGCTTCTCGCCCAGGAAGGCGTGGAACACGGTGCCGGAGGTATAGAGGGTCTGCAGATCGTCCTGCACGTCCAGTGCGGAGAAGATATCCTCGGTATAGCCCACGGGCAGGTGGCTGGAGTTGGTGTAGTAG
>CAKTZN010000128.1 GCA_934635545.1 uncultured Oscillospiraceae bacterium
GGACGCGGCGTCCACGTTCACATACATGGACACATCCCAGTTGGGACGGCCGAACACGGCGGCCAGATTCTCCGCCAGCACGTTCTTGCCGGTGGCCTTGGGGCCTGCCAGCAGCAGATGCTCGCCGCACAGCAGCGCCGCCGCCGCGCTCTCCCAGATCTCCTTGCCGTAGTATAAGAATCGCGGTACCGGGATCCGTGCCACCGCCTCCGGCGTGGCGGGATGCGCCGCGCGGAACTGCCGTATCTCGTCCAGCAGCGCCTTGTCGATACCCTCGTCCTGAAGCTCTTTCCAAATATCCATGATCATACCGCCCTTCTGCATTTGGCATATTCTTTTTTGATGGCATATTATACGCCCGTATGCCGTTAATGGAACGTTAAGAATACGGCAGAATCTGACATTTTGCGCACGAAAAAGCCTGGGCCATAAAAATGGCCCAGGCGGGGTGGTCGTTATAGCTTCTTCTCCAGGCAGACGAGCTGGACACCGGGAATGCCGTTAAAGACGCAGGGCATGATGCCCGCCTCCCAGTAGCCGAGACCGGCGTACATCCTCCGGGCCGTCTTGTTGCGGGCGTTGGTGTCCATCCGCAGATGGGGGCAGCCGTTTTCCCGGGCGTAGTCCTCATAGAACTTCACGAACGCCGTACCGTATCCCTTTCCGGAGCAGGCGGGCTCCACCACCAGCGTGTGCAGCACCATCACCTGCTCATCCGGCACATCGGGATAGCGCCAGGGTACATCGGCGTACACCGGCACCTGGATCTTATTGATGCGGGCTGCCGCCACCACCGCGCCGTTTTCCTCCATCACGAACAGGTCATCGGCCTCCAGCGCTGCGCGGGCCGTGTCCGCCGTGGGGTATACGCCCCGGATCCAGCCTACGGTGGACTTGCCGCTCTCCTCGTTGTCGTGGATGTGCTCATAGATGGCCGCGATATGCGGGATGTCCTGCTGGGTGCCTTTTCGGATCATGGGAAAGTCCTCCTGACTGCTTTTTTCGTATTATAGGCAATGCCGCGCCGCCTGTCAAGGGCTTCACCCTTGCAAACCGCGCCCCCTTATGGCATAATGGAGGCAAAGAAAAGGAGGATGTCCCCTATGAAGAAAATTGCCGTGATCACCGGCGCTTCCAGCGGTATGGGAAAGCGCTTTGCCGAGACCGTGGACCGGTACGGCACCTTTGACGAGGTATGGGTCATCGCCCGCCAGCAGGACAAACTGGAGGCGCTGCGCACTACGGTACCCTTCCCTGTCCGGGTGCTGGCCATGGATCTGACCGACCGGGCCAGCTTCGACACCTACCGTGCCGCGCTGGCGGAGGAGCCGGTGCAGGTGGGCCTGCTGATGAATTGCAGCGGCTACGGCAAGTTCGGCGCGGTGCTGGACACGTCGCTGGAGGTCAACCTCAACATGACCGACCTGAACTGTCAGGCGGTGGTGGCCATGTGCCAGATCACGGCCCCCTATATGCCCCGGGACAGCCAGATCATCAACATCGCGTCGGTGGCGGCCTTCCAGCCCATCCCCTATATCGACGTTTACGGCGCGACGAAGGCCTTCGTCCTCAGCTTCAGCCGGGCGCTGAACAGGGAGCTGCGCCGTCAGGGCGTGGGGGTCATGGCGGTCTGCCCCTTCTGGACAAAGACCGCCTTCTTTGACCGGGCCACCTCTTCCGGCGGCGAGGGCATGGTGAAGAAGTACGCCGCCATGTACGAGCCCGACGATATCGTGCGCCGCACATGGCGGGACGCCAAACGGGGCCGGGATGTGTGCACCTACGGCTTTGTGGCCCGCGGTCAGGCGGCGCTGACGAAAATTCTGCCCCACAGCGTGGTCATGGATGTGTGGATGAAGCAGCAGAAGCTGTCGTGACGGTGGTCACAGCTCCGTATTCTGCAGCTTGCGGCAGATGCGCAGCAGCGCGACGGCATCCTCTGAGCCAATGCTATCGCGCAGCTTTTCCTGCGCCTGCTCCCACAGGGCAACGCCCTGCGCCAGCGTTGATTTTCCCATTTCTGTCAAGGTAAAGGTCTTGCCGCGCCCCTCGGTGAGTGCGACGAGACCTTTATTCTCTAATGTCTTTACATTCCGCACCATGGTGGTGCGATCCAGCCCCACACGCTCCGCCCACTGGCTGAGATTCGCTTTCTCCATGCGGGAGAGATTGATCAGCAGATAGTACTGCGGTACGGACAGGCCGGAGGGCGCAAGCATCCTGTCGTAATACTCCGTGGCCCACAGGGCGCCCCGGCGCAGATTGGTGCAATAGCAGGGACTTTCGTACATGGTTTCGCTCCTTACTTATGGAAAATACCCCGGTCGAAAAAGATATTCTTACCAGAGATGGACAGGGGTATGCCCAGCCAGACCACGTCGGGATCAAAGTCCATCTCTGCCGCGGTCTTGCCGATGGAGTACATGATGCGGCAGTCCACCATGTCCGCCGCGCCGATACTGACGGCGGAGGACACGGCGATACCCAGATCCACATAGGCAAAGGCGCAGTTGCCGCCTGCCGCGCGGCACCCGGCGCAGTCGCCATGCTCGCAATAGCCGCAATGGGGCACGCCCCGCTGCTGTTTGTCCGCGCCGATCAGCACCACCGCCAGCGCCTTGCGGACGCAGGCGGCGTCACGGCCATACCAGGTGGGCATCTCGTCCCCCATCTCCCGCAGGCCCACCTCCTCCATCTTACAGGCAAGGGCCTCCTTGTCCTCGCCGGTCAGCACATAGGTGTGCAGCGTGTCCTTGCCGTGGCCCTTAGGCGCGGTACGGGCGGCGGCGCACATCCGGGCCGCCGTCTGCATGGCGGCCTGCATCTCCATCTCGTTTCTTTCGTAACGCATGGCAAAGTCCTCCTCTATAACGTGTATATGCACTATGTGCATATACACGTTATATCATGCGTTCCCTACCCTGTCAAGCATTTTATCCGGCGGCAGCCAGCTTTTCCAGCGCTTCCTCTTTTGTTGCCACAAAGAAAAAGTCCTTGCCCTGATTGGATTCGTAGATGAAATCATGCAGCGGCTTGCTGGTGTAGCGGGAATAATCGCCGTAGATGGCCATTTTGACACGGTAGTTGATGAATTTCTGCAAAATCTCCCCTGCCAGTTGGCTGCTAAGGATAAAGAAGTCGCCGCACACCAGCTTCTTGTCGATGACAATGCGGGAGCAGCCGGTCTCGTACCGCACTGTCATGGCAAGCTCCATGGCGGAGGCAGCGTCGGTGATGGCTGTGCCCTCTGTCACAACGGCGATGGTCACGCCGTTTTTCTCGACCGTCTCGATCTTCATACACGCCTCCACAGCAGGCGGTTGTCCTCAAAGAGCACCGTCAGCCGTCCAGTGTCCTTCAGCCACGCCAGGTACGACTTCACGGTGCTGCCCACCAGCACATACTGCTCGAAGGTCAGGGTCAGGCCGTAGTCGTCAAACAGCTTCTTCAGCAGTTCCTCGAAGATGACAGGCTCGGCGCAGAGGTCCACCATATGATCGGCGATCTCATGCACCTTGTCGATGTTGTACTGGGCCAGCGGCGCGATGTCCTCCGTCACCTGGGCGTGAGCGGGGACAAAGGCGGCGGCCTGCATGGTCTTGACCTTCTCCAGCGTGTCCAGATAGGCGGCCACGTCGTAGAGAAAGCCGATCTGGTACTTGTCCAGCGTCTCACGGCTGGACAGGCAGTCCGCCAGATACACCACATCGTCGGGACTGCGGAAGCCCACCATGTGGAAGAAATGGCCGGGTAATTGCAGCAGTTCAAAGCCCTCCGGCAGCACGGTGGACGTCAGCTCCTGGGCGTCGCTCTCCTGGGCCATCAGGAACTTGTGGCGCAGATCCTTGGGCGGGAAGCCGCCGTACAGAAATGCCGGCTCCAGCACCGGATGGCGGGTGATGTCGCACTCGATGCCCTGGGCGTAGATTTTGCACTTGGTCTGGCCCTGCAGATAACGGTTGCCGCCGATGTGATCGGCGTTGGAGTGGGTATTGTAGATGGCGGTCAGATGCCAGCCGTTGGCGTCCAGAAGCTGGCGCACCTTGCGGCCCGCATCCTTGTCGTTGCCGCTGTCGATGAGACAGACATCCGTATCGCTGAGCTTCACCAGGCCCATTTTAGAAGGGCTCTGGATATAGTAGCTATTGCCGGTGATATGGTTCAATTCGTACATGACTGCACCTCTTTTCGCATATTCTCGTACTTTATTTATAGCGCAGGAGGCAGTTTTTGTCAATAGAATACCCCTGCTGTTCACCGGGAACAGCAGGGGTATTCTGTATTGTGCAAAAGCCGAAGCGGCGGGCAGATGGAAAGCACGACCAGCAAGGTACGTATGCGCCGCCGCTTCGGCGTAATGCCGGAAATCAGTTGCTGTGGTACGCTACATATTCCGATGAATATTGTCAAGACGGTTTTTCAAATGAAACTGTAAACACTTTACGAACGATGCGGGGTCACAGAGATTTTCGGGCAAGAATGGCTTGAAATTGGGCAGGGAAAATCAATGCTTGCCGGATTCGTGAAGTGTTTTTCGTTTGTGCGTATGGATTGCACCGTTCCGCGATTCACAGTATCGTGCAGCCGGTGCGCGGTTTCGCGTGACCTTTTGCTGTTTGGCTGGTTATCGTCCGATTCCATGAAGCGCAGAGGTGCGTTCTGCGTACAGGGCATCGAATGTGCCGCTCAAAAACGCCAGAAACAGAAAAAGCCCTGCGCCGCGTTCAATACGCGGTGCAGGGTTAAAGATGGTTATAAATTGTGGGGTGTAGGTGGATTTATTCAAAACGATGTGCTATAATAAAATTCAATAAATTAAAATTTATGGGAGAAACTTATGGAGAACTCATGGGATAAGTTATATCAAGCAGCTCTCGATGTGTTGAAACCGAGACAAGTTTCAAGCATGGTTGAGGCAGGTGGGGTCGCCGCAGCCGTGGAATCTGCATCGGGGAAAGTTTATGTAGGGGTATGCGTAGATACTGCCTGTACACTTGGAATTTGTGCAGAAAGAAATGCCATTTTCAATATGATTACGAACAACGAGAACTCCATTTCGCGCGTGATCGCGGTGGGAAGTGATGGAAAGGCGGTTCCTCCTTGCGGAGCTTGCCGTGAACTTATGGTGCAGCTTATGCCAGAGGATTACCGTGGTGTAGAAATCATGATGGATTATGAGACTGGACGAACTGCAACCCTCGGCGAATTGACACCGGAATGGTGGATATGAGCCGTTGCGAAACCTACAGTTTGCAACTATCTTTCTGAAAACGCCAAAACACCCCGCACCATGCGTCCTGTAAACGCACGGTGCGGGGTGTTCGTTCTGTTGAGGCAAACTGCTTTGTCACCCCATATACTTCTC
>CAKTZN010000129.1 GCA_934635545.1 uncultured Oscillospiraceae bacterium
TCAGAATAGGTGTTTTGCACCATAAAGTTCGTTTACTACAAGTCATTCTGCGTAAGGGATGATATTGGAAGTTACACCCGAACCGTGTATCACATGGTAAGCCATACTCCTAAGCGGTAGGCCGCCAGTTAGAGTCTGGCCGGGGGTGCCATGGCCGGAGCGGGCGCTGCGTCGTCTGCTCCGTTTCTTTTTTGCCCCGGCGGCGGGCGGTTCTTCCTGTTGCCCGCAGGCGGAGGATTTGGTATAATAAAGCAAAACCGACACAGACGAAAGGGGGAGACGGCATATGCGCGGACTGGCCATCGCCGCCTTCTCCTTCGGCGCGGGCACACTGGTCGCGGCACTGGAGCCCCAGGGCGGCTGGTGGCTGACGGCGGCCGCCGTCTCGCTGGTACTGGCTGTCGGTGTCTTCTGCCTGGGCCGCCGCTGGCGCTGGGGCAAGCGTCTGGCGCTGATCCTGCTGTCGCTGGCGGCGTCGCTGCTGTACTTCACCGGCTATCAGCATCTGGTGCAGCAACCGGTGCAGGACAAATGCGGGCAGGAAGGGCCCTTCTCCGGCGTGGTCTGCGCCTATCCCCAGGAGACGGACTACGGCGCCAAGGTAACGCTGCGGCTGGAGGGCCATCCCGGCGCGAAGGCGGTGCTGTACGGCGACGAGGCGCTGCTGACGCTGGAGCCGGGCAACATCCTGTCCGGCACGGCCCAGTGGAACGACGCCGGGCAGATCGCCGACACCCGGCTGACCACCTTCACCGCCAAGGGCGTGTTCGCCCTGCTGTATGACCGGGGTGAGCTGACGGTGGAGGCCGGAGAGCGCGGCAGCCTGCGGTGGCTGCCCCTGCGGGTGGGCCACGCCTTTCAGGAGAAGATCCGGGCCATCTGGGACGACCAGCGGACGGCGAGTCTGATCGTCGCCGAGCTGACCGGCGACAAATACGACATCTCCGACGAGGATTACGCCATCATGCGTGGCGCTGGCCTGGCCCACCTGTTCGCGGTATCGGGACTGCACTGTGCCTTTCTCATCACGCTGCTGGGGCTGCTGATCCCCCGCTCCCGGCAGCGGCTGTTCTGCGGCGTCGCCATAGCGGCGCTGGTGTTCTATATGTGCATGGTGGGCATGACGCCGTCGGTGGTGCGGGCCTGCATCATGCAGGGCTTCGTGCTGCTGGCGCCGCTGGTGCGCCGCAGCAGCGATCCGCTGACCAGCTTGGGCACGGCGCTGCTGGTGATCCTGCTGGGCAACCCCTTCGCCGCCGCGTCCATCAGTCTGCAACTGAGCTTTGCCGCCACCTTCGGCATCGCCGTGCTGTCCGACCGGCTGTATCACCTGTTTTTCGACTGGTATCAGGGGAAGAACAAGCACATCCGGCGGATGCTGGCCTTCGGCTGCGCCAATCTGGCGGTGTCCCTCAGCGCCATGATCTGCACGGTGCCGCTGGCGGCCTATTACTTCAACACGCTGTCGCTGGTGTCGCCGCTGGGCAATCTGCTGGCGGTGCCTTTGGCGGGTTACAGCTTCATGGCGGCCTTCGTCACCACGCTGGTGGGCTTCGCGTGGCTTCCGGCGGCGCGGGTACTGGGCTGGATCACCTACGCCCTGATCCACGCGGTGCTGTGGCTGGCCTATGTGCTGACCCGGTGGCGCTATCACGCGGTGTATTTCGATAACCACTACCTGCGTCTGTGGCTGGCGGGGACATATCTGGGCTTCGGCCTGTGCGCCGCGGTGAAGAGATGGCGGAAGCGGAAGTACTGGTACGCCGCGGCGGCCACCCTTCTGGCGCTGGTGCTGGCCATCTGGTGCAACACCCTGATCTACCACACCGGCAACATGAACGTGACGGTGCTGAACGTGGGCCAGGGCGAGAGCGTGGCGCTGTACTCCGACGGCCAGGCGGTACTGGTGGACTGCGGCAGCGCCAACAGCTATATCGACGCCGGCGCGGTGGCGGCGGATCAGCTCTCCGCCCTGGGCCTGCACCGCCTGAAGGCGGTGGTGGTGACCCATTTCCACGCCGACCACACCAACGGGCTGTACACGCTGCTGACCCGGATGAAGGCGGACACCCTGTATCTGCCGGACATGGAGGACGAATACGGCGTGCGTGAGCGTCTGCTGGCGCTGGCGGAGCGCCGGGGCATCCAGGTGGTGTGGGTGCGCCGCACCACGCTGACCACGGTGGGCGACATCACCGTGACGCTGTATCCGCCGGTGGGCGAGGGCGACATGAACGAGCAGGGCCTGTCCGTGCTGGGCAGCGCCAACGACTTTGACGTGCTGATTACCGGCGACATGAAGGACAGCACCGAGCGGGCGCTGATCGCCCGGTACCCCATCCCGGATATCGAGGTGCTGGTGGTGGGCCATCACGGCTCCAAATACAGCTCCTGTCCGGAATTCCTGGCGGCCACCCGGCCGGAGATCGCCATCATCAGCGTGGGCCGCAACAGCTACGGCCATCCCGCGCCGGAGACCATCGCGCGCCTGCTGGAGGCGGGTGCGGCGGTGCGCTGCACGGAGCAGGAGGGCAGCATTACCATTCACGGAGGAGAAGAACATGGCGGAGCATAAGGGCTTTACCCAGTTGAAGGCCGACCTGAAGGCCCAGCAACTGCAGAACGCATACATTTTCTATGGCGAGGAGACGTACCTCCGGGCCCGGTATCTGCAGCAGGTGCGGCAGTTGCTGATCCCGACGGGATTTGAGGAGTTCAACGACCATCACCTCAGCGGCAAGGGCCTGACGGTGCAGACCCTGACCGAGGTGGTGGAGGCCATGCCCATGATGGCCCAGCACACACTGGTGACGGTGGAGGACATGGATCTGTTCAAGCTGGACGAGGGCCAGCGCAATGCCCTCATCGCCCTGCTGGAGGATCTGCCGGAGTACTGCACGCTGATCTTTATTTACGACACGTTGGAATACAAGCGGGACGGCAAGATGAAAAAGCTGTGCGCCGCGCTGGACAAATACGTCTGCGCGGTGGAGTTCGCCCAGCAGGAGCGAGCCCAACTGGTCAACTGGCTGCGCCGCCGCTTTACGGCCCTGGGCCACGACATCGACCCCACCACCGCCGACCACCTGCTGTTCACCTGCGGCACGCTGATGACGGAGCTGGTGCCGGAGATCGAGAAGATCGCCGCCTATGCCAAGCAGGAGCGCATCACCATCGACGACATCAACGCCGTGGCCGACCCGGTGCTGGACGCCCGGGTGTTCGACATGACCAACTGCGTCACGGCGGGAAAATATGACGAGGTGGCCCGCGTGCTGGCCGACCTGCTGCGGATGCAGACGGAGCCCATCATGATCCTGGCGGCCCTGGGCAAGGAGCTGCGGCGGCTGTACACCGCCCGCATGGCCCTGGACAGCGGGAAGGACCGCTTCTGGCTGAAGCAGCTTTGGGGTATGAGCAGCGACTATCCCGCCAAGCTGCTGATGCAGGCGGCGAAAAAGGTGGATCACGACTGGTGCAGCACCGCCGTCATCCGCTGCCAGAAGCTGGACCGCCGCATGAAGAGTGAGCGGGGCATGGACAGCGAGGCGGAGCTGAAGCTGTTCCTGATGGAACTGGCAGGTGCGCGATGAAGCCCCGGATCCGTGAGGTCATCATCGTGGAGGGCCGGTACGACAAAAACGCCCTGTCCCAGGTGGTGGACGCGGTGATCCTGACCACCGAGGGCTTCGGCGTGTTCCGCGATAAGGAGAAGCTGGCCTACTTCCGCCGTCTGGCGGAAAAGCGGGGCGTGATCCTGCTGACCGACCCCGACGGCGCGGGCTTCGTCATCCGCAATCACCTGAAGGGGGCGCTGCCGCCGGAGCAGGTGAAGCAGGCGTATGTGCCCGACGTGATGGGCAAGGAACGCCGCAAGAAAAAGGGCGGCAAGGAGGGCAAGCTGGGCGTGGAGGGTATGTCCCCCGGCGTACTGCTGGAAGCCCTGCGCCGCTGCGGTGCCACCTTCGAGGGAGAGGAAGCCGCCCGGCAGAGCGCGGGTATCGCCCGCGCCGACCTGATGGATAAGGGCCTTATCGGCCCCGGCAGCGTACCGCGCCGGGCCGCCCTGCTGCAGGCCCTGCAACTACCGGAGCATCTCACCACCGCCGGGCTGCTGGACGCGCTGAACCTGCTGCTGACCCGCGAGGAGTTCGACGCCCTGTAACGGAGGCGTCAGTTGACGGACGCTTTGATAGAGAAGCGGATTCTTAGTCAAGAGAAAGTCTCGCTATTTATGATGTGAAAGGAAGGGCGCCATGAAAACAATCGGCCTGCTTGGCGGAATGAGCTGGGAGAGCACTGTTCATTATTACCAAATCATCAATGAGGAAGTACAAAACAAGCTGGGCGGATTGCATTCGGCCAAAATCGTTCTTTATAGTGTGGAGTTCTCTGAAATCGAGCAATATCAATCCAGCGGCCAATGGGAGAAGTGCGGCGAAATATTGGGGAATGCCGCCAGAAGTATTGAGGCTGCCGGAGCGGATTTCATCCTGATTTGTTCAAATACGATACACAAGGTTGCCCCGCAGATTGCGTCCATGATACAGATACCGATCATACACATTGCGGACGCGACTGCTGATGAACTTGAGAAATGCAGCATCAAGCGTGTGGGGCTTCTGGGGACGAAATACACGATGACGCAGGATTTTTACAAGAACCGCTTGGCTGACAGAGAAATCGAGGTGCTGATTCCGGACACCTCCGATGTGGAAACAATAAATACCATTATATTTGAAGAGTTGTGCGTCGGTAAAATCAACGAGGAGTCCCGAAAGAAATTGCAGCAGATGATTGAGAAGCTGAAAGAGAACGGAGCAGAGGGTGTTATCTTGGGCTGTACTGAGCTCGGACTGCTGATTCAGCAGTCTGACGCTTCTATCCCCGTATTTGACACAACTGTCATTCACGCGAAAAGGGTGGCCCAAATCGCAATGGAGGATTGCTCCTGTTGACCGTTCGGATCTACATCAGCCGTCCGCCGTTCGATGCCTTTCCCCTTGCATCCGACAGGAAAATGTGATACAATAACTACCCAGTCTGGAGAAAGGAGGGACTTGCCATGGCGAAAAGCG
The DNA here is from genome assembly GCA_934635545.1 of uncultured Oscillospiraceae bacterium. Classification (GTDB taxonomy): domain Bacteria; phylum Bacillota; class Clostridia; order Oscillospirales; family Oscillospiraceae; genus Vescimonas. Next base: position 5,079 of record CAKTZN010000129.1, read on the forward strand.
GCGGCATCAAGACCGCGGCCCAGAACCGCAAAGCCTTTCACGATTACTTCGTGGAGGATCGCTACGAGGCCGGTATCGAGCTGGCCGGAACGGAGGTCAAGTCCATCCGGGGCGGACAGCTCAACCTGAAGGACAGCTATTGCGCCACCACCAAAGAGGGTGAGCTGATGGTGTACAACATGCACATCTCGCCCTATGACAAGGGCAATATCTTCAACCGCGACCCCGACCGGCCCAAGCGCCTTCTGATGCACAAGCGGGAGATCCGCAAGCTCCACGAGGCACA
>CAKTZN010000130.1 GCA_934635545.1 uncultured Oscillospiraceae bacterium
TACGATATGCTCAACTACCTGCCCGACGACATGGACACCGTCATCGGCCAGGACACCCTGAAGGAGGACTTCGGCAAGGGCGCCTTCTCCTTCATCATCGTGGAGGACATGCCCGCCAAAGACGTGGCTGCCCTGAAGGAGAAGATCGAGGCCGTGGACCATGTGGACACCGTGCTGTGGTACGACTCCCTGGCCGACCTGTCGGTGCCCATGGAGCTGCTGCCCGACAAGCTGTACGACGCCTTCAACCAGGGGAACGCCACCATGATGGCGGTGTTCTTCGACTCCGCCACCAGCGAGGATGTGACCATGGACGCCATCCGTGACATCCGCGCCATCGCCGGAAAGCAGTGCTTCGTCTCCGGCATGTCGGCGCTGGTCACCGACCTGAAAGACCTGTGTGAGCAGGAGGAGCCCATCTATGTGGCGCTGGCCGTGGCCTGCGCCTGCGCCGCCATGATGCTTCTGCTGGACGGCTGGCTGGTGCCCTTCGTGTTCCTGGCCAGCATCGGCATGTGCATCGTGTTCAATCTGGGCAGCAACTACTTCTTCGGTGAGATCTCCTATATCACCAAGGCCCTGTCCGCCGTGCTGCAACTGGCCGTCACCATGGACTACTCCATCTTCCTGTGGCACAGCTATAACGAGCAGCTCCGGCAGAACACCGACCATAACGAGGCCATGGCCGTGGCCATCCACGAGACCTTCGCCTCGGTGCTGGGCAGCTCCATCACCACGGTGGCGGGCTTCATCGCCCTGTGCTTCATGACCTTCACCCTGGGCCGCGACCTGGGCATCGTCATGGCCAAGGGCGTGCTGCTGGGCGTCATCGGCTGCGTCACCATCCTGCCCAGCATGATACTGCTGCTGGATAAGCCCCTGCAAAAGACCCGGCACAAGTCCCTGATCCCCGACATGGGCGGCTTTGCCAAGGGCGTGTGCAAGCACTTCCCCGTGTTTCTCGTCATCTTCGCCCTGCTGATCGCCCCGGCCTACTACGGCTACGACAAGACCAACGACGAGGTCTATTACGACATGGGCCAGTGTCTGCCGGAGGACATCGACTACGTCATCGCCAACTCCAAGCTGGCGGAGGACTTCGACATCTCCTCCACCCACATGCTGCTGGTGGACGCCAGCCTTCCCACACGGGACGTGCGGGACATGATCGACGAGATGGAGCAGGTGGACGGCGTGAAATACGTCCTCAGTCTGGAGAGCGTGGTGGGCCCGCTGGTGCCGGAGGACATCCTGCCGGATTCCGTCCGGTCTCTCCTGAACGACGGCCAGTGGGAGCTGATGCTGATCAACTCGGAGTACAAGGTGGCCAGCGACGCCGTCAGCGACCAGTTGGACAGCCTGAACGCCATCCTGAAAAAGTATGACGACACCGGCATGCTGATCGGCGAAGCCCCCTGCATGAAGGACATGATCGACACCACCGATCACGACTTCCAGGTGGTCAACGCCGTGTCCATTGTGGCCATCTTCGTCATCATCGCCCTGGTGGAAAAGAGCATCTCCCTCCCCTTCGTGCTGATCGCCGTCATCGAGCTGGCGGTGTTCATCAATCTGGGCCTGCCCCACTACCTGGGCCAGTCCCTGCCCTTCATCGCCCCCATCTGCATCAGTACCATCCAGTTGGGCGCCACGGTGGACTACGCCATTCTGATGACCACCCGCTACAAGTCCGAGCGTCTGAACGGCAATGAGCGCAAGACCGCCGTGTACACCGCCCTGCGGACCTCCGCCCCCTCCGTCATCGTCAGTGGTCTGGGCCTGTTCGCCGCCACCTTCGGCGTGGCCGTGTACTCCAACATTGATATCGTGGGCTCCATGTGCATGCTGATGGCCCGCGGCGCGATCATCAGCGTGCTGCTGGTGCTGCTGGTGCTGCCCGCGCTGCTGATCCTGTGCGACGGCATCATCTGCAGGACCACCAAGGGCATGACCCATCTTTCCCGCAACAAGAATCAGGAGGTAAGCTTATGAAAAAGAAAAATCAGATCATCGCCGCGGCGCTGTCTGTGGCCCTGATCGGCAGTCTGGCAGGCGTCACCGCCTTTGCCGCCAACAATAACCAGCAAAGCGATACCGCTGATACCGCCCAGGCGGAGACCACCGCCGCCACCGTCTCCGCCTCCGCCTCCTCCGGCAGCAGCGAGACCGTATACGTCATCGCCAACACCGACGGCAGCGCCAAAAAGGTCATCGTCAGCCAGAAGTACGGCAGCGATGATGCCGACGCCGCCCAGAAGGCCAAGTCCTCCCTGACCGACGCCCAGAACGTGAAGGACGACACCTGCTGGCAGGGCACCACCGACAAGGCGCTGCCCGTCACCACCGCCATCACCTATACCCTGGACGGCAAGGCCATCTCCGCCGATGACCTGGCAGGCAAGAGCGGCCATGTGACCATCCGCTTTGACTACACCAACACCCAGTATGAGACCAGAAACATCAACGGTAAGTCCCAGAAGATCTATGTCCCCTTCGCCGCCCTGACCGGCACGCTGCTGGACAGCGACCGCTTCACCAACGTGTCCGTCACCAACGGCAAGCTGGTGGACGACGGCGACCACACTGTGGTGGTGGGCATGGCCTTCCCCGGTCTGCAGGAGAGCCTGGATCTGGACAGCGACACGCTGGAGCTGCCCGCCTATGTGGAGATCAGCGCCGACGTGACGGACTTCGCCCTGGATACCACGCTGACGGTGGTGACCAACTCCGTGTTCAGCGACGCCGATGAGGACGCACTGGACGACAGCGCCCTGGGCGATCTGTCCGGCGACATGGACAAGCTGACCGACGCCATGACCCAACTGATGGACGGCTCCGGTGAGCTGTATGACGGGCTGGACACCCTGCTGAGCAGCTCCTATGAGCTGTCCGACGGCGTGGGGAAGCTGACCAGCGGTCTCCAGACGCTGGACAGCAACAGCGCCCAGTTGAACGCGGGCGCCGAGACGGTGTTCAACACCCTGCTGGACACCGCCAACACCCAGCTCCAGGCCAACGAGAGCCTGAAGGAGGCGGGCATCACCATCCCCACCCTGACCATCGCCAACTATGCCGACACCCTCAATGGCGTCATCGCCTCCCTTGACCCGGAAAGCGTCATCGCCCAGGCGGAGCAGGTGGCCCTTGAGAAGGTCACCGCCGCCGTCCGCGCCCAGGAGGATACCGTCCGCGCCGGTGTCACGCAGGCCGTACAGCAGCAGGTCACCGCCCAGGTGACAGAGGCCGTCACCGCCCAGGTGCAGGCCAAGGTGCTTGCCGGTGTGCTGACGGCCTCCGGCATGACCCAGGAGCAGTACGACGCCCTGCCGGAGGACAGCGAGGCCAAGGCGAGCATCGACGCCGCCGTGGCCGCCCAGATGCAGAGCGACGCCGTGCAGCAGCAGATCAGCGCCGCCGTGGCGGAGAATGTGACCGCCCAGATGGCCTCCGATGACGTGAAGGCCCTCATCGACCAGAACACCGAGGCCCAGATTACCCTGCTGATCCAGCAGAACATGAACTCCGATGAGGTAAAGGCCCAGATCAACGCCGCCGCAGCCCAGGCCAGCGAGGGCGCCCAGCAACTTCTGGCCCTGCGGCAGCAACTGGACAGCTACAACACCTTCTACACCGGTCTGCGGGCCTACACCGCCGGTGTGGGCGAGGCCAAGGACGGCGCGGTCAAGCTGAACGGCAGCATGCCCGAGCTGATCGACGGCGTGAAGAAGCTCCGGGACGGTTCCGGTGAGCTGCGCGACGGCCTGAAGGAGCTGAACGACCAGGCCATCCAGAAGCTGGTGGACGCCCTGGACGGCGACCTGGGCCAGGTGAGCGACCGCCTGCAGGCGGTGCTGGATGTGTCCCGGGACTATCAGGGCTTCACCATGAACAGCGACGGCGGCGTGAAGTTCATCTTCCGCACCGAGGCCGTTGAGGCCGCCGAATAACCCCGTTTATGAGGTACATAAAGGCCGTTAATGTACCAAAAACGCACCAAAAAAGGCACCCCTTCGGGTGCCTTTTTTGCGGCTTCTTTACGCTTATTCCTCGTTCTGCTCCAGGGGCAGGGTCACGCGGATGGTGGTTCCCTTGCCGGGGGTGCTGTCCAGATGGATGCCGCCGCCCAGATCCTGCACCGCGTGCTTGACGATGGACAGCCCCAGGCCGGTGCCGCCGCTCTGGCGGGAATGGCTCTTGTCCACCCGGTAGAACCGCTCGAACACCCGGCTCTGGTGCTCCTGGGGGATGCCGATGCCGGTGTCCGCCACGGTCAGGGCCGCGCTCTCGCCCCAGCGGTTCACGTCCACGGTGACGCTGCCGCCGGTGACGTTGTACTTGATGGCGTTGTCGCAGAGGTTATAGAGGATCTCCGACAGCAGCCGCCGGGCGCTGCGGACGGTGACGGGCGTGCCGGTGACGGACACGGTCACATCCTTGGCGGCAGCGGCGTCACGGAGAGAGGCGGCCGTCTCCTCCGCCAGGGACAGCAGCTCCACGTTCTCCGTGGGCAGCGACGCCCCCTCGTCCAACTGGGACAGGCGGATGATATCCTCGATGAGGGTCACAAGGCGGGCGGCCTCGTGATGGATGCGGCTGATGAACTGGGGCATATCCTCCGGCTTCACCAGGCCGTTCTCCATCAGCTCCGCGCTGCCCATGATGGATTGCAGCGGGGTTTTCAGCTCGTGGGACACGTTGGCGGTGAACTCCCGGCGGTTGCGCTGGGCCAGCGCCTGCTCCGTCACGTCGAAGGCCAGCACCACCGCGCCGGTGACGTCGCCCTCGGCGCTGATGCGGCTGATATCCAGCTGATACTCCCGGCCGTCCCGCTCCGTGTGGATCTCGCTGTGGCCCTGGGCCATGGCGGCCTCCAGCGCGTGGCTCACCTCAGTGCTGCGCTCGATGGTCAGGAAGTCCTGACCCAGGCAGGCGGCGTCGGTGTGGAACAGACCGCGGGCCGCGGGGTTGATGCTGAGGATCGCGCCCGCTTCGTTCAGCAGCACAAGGCCCTCCTTCATGCTGCCGGTGATCTGGTCGAACTCATCCTGCTTGCGCCGCAGCTCCTGCACCTGCGCGTCGATCTGGCGGCGCTGCTGGTTGATGCGGCCCAGCAGGGGAGACAGCTCCTCATAGGTGTCGTTCTCCAGCGGGTGTTCCAGATCCAGCTCGTTCAGGGGCTTTACGATATGCTGGGCCAGACGCCGCGCCAGCAGTGCCGACAGGGCCAGCGCCGCCACCAGCACCACCAGGAAGGGCTGGAGCATGCCCAGCACCAGCACGCCCGCCGTGGCGCGGCTGATGGAGATACGCAGCACGGTGCCGTCATCCAGGCGCTTCGCCTGATAAATGGTCTTTTCCAGCA
>CAKTZN010000131.1 GCA_934635545.1 uncultured Oscillospiraceae bacterium
CGGCACCGCCACCATGACGGTGGTGGATCTGAGAGAAGAGGACATAGAACGCTGGGAAGATCAGGAGGACGGCACCAGCCGGCTGGCCCGGTATACGGTCCATCTGCCCACCTATGAGTACACGGTGGACGGCAAGACCTACACCTATTCCAGCAACCAGGACTGGGGCAGCAGCAAGGGCGTGGGACGGCAGAAAACGGGGTATTACGACCCCAAGCGGCCTGACCTGATCCGGGAGGACAAGCCCCGCAAGCCCCTGATCGGCGGCGGGATCTTCTTCGTGTTCGCGGCGTTCTGCCTGGTGGCGGAGATCCTGCTGATCCGGGAAATGATCCTGTACGGACTATAATTTCGTTCAAAAAGCGCCGCGGACGGCTGTCCGCGGCGCTCTTTTATTCCTCTGTATACCGGCGGGGAACGCTGGGGCTGGTCAGCACCAGGTCGTGGGGGATCACCGCCACGTCGCCGGGGCGGCAGCCAAGGCCCGTCACATCCACCAGAGTGTGGGTCATGCCCGGCGGGCTGATGACCGGGACGCGAGTGCCGTTGATGGTGACCCAGCGCTTCCGCTGCTGCCAGCAAGCCCGGAGGCCACGGTAGCGGTAGGTAAACGCGCCGTCCGCCGTGCCCACGGCCAGGACGGCGATCTCCGTATCCCGGCGCAGCAGGGCGTCGCCATAGCCCACCCGGTCGCCCTTCTTCAGGCGGTGCACGGTGCATACGGCGGCCTGCAGCGTGGCCGCCGGGGTACCGCCGCCGATGCCGGTGAGGCCAGAGCCGATGCGCACCGCGTCCAGGCGATACTGGGGCACATCCGCCGTGTGGGTGGCGGCGATGTGGCGCAGCCCCACGGGGTAGCCGTCCAGCTCCAGCAGCACCCGGCTGAACCGGGCGAACTGCGCCGGGGCGGCGGCGGGGCCGCGGAAGTGGGAATAGATGCCCTGCACCTTCACGTTGGGCAGGTCGAAGACCCGCTTCATGTCCGCTGTCTGCTCCGGCAGGAAGCCGAAGCGGCCGAAGCCGGTGTCCACCGCCAGGTGGATCCGGGCGTCCATATGCAGGGCGTCGATGGCCTGGGCCTGGGCCAGGCTCTCCACCGACAGGATCACCCGCCGCTGGAGCAGGGCGCGCAGCAGCGCCGGATCGTGGACGCAGCTCATCAGCAGCAGCTCCGTGTCCGGCTGGGCAAGCTCCAGCGCCTCCTCCACGGCGGCGCAGGCGAACAGGGTGACGCCCTCCTTCGCCAGCAGCTCGCGGAGCTGCCGGGCACCCAGGCCGTAGCCGTTGCCCTTGAGAACGGGGATCACCCGGCCGGACGCGGCATAGCGCCGGTAGTTGGCCAGGACGGCCCCGGTATTGACGAGTAATTCTGCCATAATGGTTTCCTTTCGCGCAGGCTGCCTGTTCCGCTTTTTTCCAGCATACATGAGGCTGCCTCATTTGTCAATCTGTCAATCTATGGTAAAGACGCACGAGGACGGGAAAATGTTTCAGCCCTCCCCGACTTTTCGCCGTTTAGTATGGCAGAACGGATGCAGGAATATGCCGGGGCGGCGGGCGGTTCCGTTCCCGCGGCGTTCACGCCGCTGCTGCTCGTCAAAACAGCCAAAGCGATTTGTGCATTTCATAAAATATGCATATCGCATATTGCATTATGCAATCATCAGTGATATAGTGTCCACACAACAGGTGCAAGAAAGGCTGTCGAAGGAGGGGCAGATACAGGCACCACCCCGGAGCTCAGATGTGAAAACGAGAAACATAAAAACTTAGAGGAGGTTATCCCATGCTGAAAAAGCTCATGTCAAAGCAAAAGCTGTATGTGCGTATCGCCATCGGCTTTGTGCTTGGTATCATTTTAGGTTTCATTCTTCCGGAGTTCTCTATCCAGATCAAGTTCATCGGCGACGTCTATCTGAACATGCTGCGCATGATGATCATTCCCATTCTTATCTGCGCCATGGCGGACGGCATCTGCAATATCCCGGCCGGCTCCAATCTGAAGCGGCTCAGCCTGAAAACCGTCGCCACCTATGTGATCCAGTTCTTTGCCTGCGCGCTGTTCTCCTATCTGGTGGCCTATGTGCTGCAGCCGGGACGCGGCGTCGTGCTGACGGATGTGACCAGCCATGTGGAGGCCACCAGCTCCTCCTGGAGCATCAGCGACTTTCTGATGAGCGTATTCCCCTCCAACATCTTCCAGGCCATGTGCGACGGCGAGATCCTGCCCACCATCATCTTTGTGGCGGCGTTCTCCATCGCGGTGGTGGCAGGCGGCGAAAAGACAGCCAAGATCAAGAAGGGCGTGTCCGCCGTGTCCCACGCCAGGTTCACCGTGCTGGGCTATGTGATGGAGGTCTCCCCCATCGGTGTACTGTCCCTGATGGCCTACTCCATCGCGGAGTACGGCACCGCCATGTTCTCCGCCCTGGCCTCCTACATCATCGCATGCTGGGTGGCCTGCATCCTCTCCTTCATCTTCACCATGATGATCCCCCTGTGCCTCTATGCGAAAATGAACCCCCTGCACCTGCTGAAGGGTCTGGGCAAGGTGGCGCTGATGACGCTGTCCACCACCATCTCGGCCGCCTCTCTGCCGGAGACTCTGCGGGTCACCATCGAGGAATTCGGCGCCCCCAAGGGCATCAGTGAATTCACGCTGCCGCTGGGCTGCACGCTGAACATGACCGGCGGCGCCTGCGAATACAGTTGTTTGGTGTTTTTCGTGGCCAATATCTACGGCCTTGAGCTGAGTGTTCCCACCATGGTCATGATGATCCTGGTGTCCACCCTGATCAACATGGCGGCACCCGGTATGCCGGGCGGCGGCATCGTGCTGGGCGTGTCCTTCCTGTCCACCTTCGGCCTGCCCTTTGATATCATGGGCCCCATCGGCGCCATCTACCGCATCATCGACATGATCTTCACCACCCAGAACACCTTCGGCAACATCGTGGCCAACCTGTTCATCTGCCGCAGCGAGAAGCAGTGGGACGGCAGCATGGTCCGGTATGGCAAGAAGAAGCTCAACACCCCGGCGGAATAAAGAAAGGATTCAACTATGATCGTTATCGGATATCAGGGAATGGAAAACAGCAACAACAACACCGCGGCGGCATTGCTGGCGCAGAAGCTGGAAGGCCCCGCGGAGCTGCGTCCGCTGGTGTCCTCCCGCAATGTTGTGGCGGCGCTGCTGGCAGGTGAGATCGACTACGGCGTCATGGCCATCAGCACGGATGTGGCCGGTGAGGTGGCCGAGACCCGCGAGGCCCGGAAGGGCACGGCGCTGCGGCAACTGGACGCCGTCAGCCTGGACATCCACCACTCCCTGTTCAAAAAGTCCCCGCAGATCGCCACGGAGAGCATCCGGACCATCGCCTCTCACCCGGAGGCCCTGCGCGAGTGTGTGGGAAATGTGGCCAAGTGCTGCCCGATGCCGCCGCCATGCCGGTGGGCGATACCGCGCTGGCAGCAAAAATGCTGCATGACGGCGAGCTGTCTGACGACACGGCGGTCCTGTGCAGCACCGCCGCGGGCCAGCAGCACGGCCTGTGCCTGATCCAGGAAAATATCGAGGATCTGGAGCACAACGGCACGACCTTCGCGCTGTTTACCCGCTGACGCTCTGCGGCCGGACATCGTTTGTTGACAAAACGCCGTTCATCCAGTATGATGGAAACAGTTATTTTGAGATGAGGTTTTGTCTATGTCTTTAAGCCGCTCCCTTTCGGATCAGATCTATGCCAAGCTGCGGGAACAGATTCTGTCCGGCAGTCTGCCCGCCGGTTCAAAATTGCTGCTGAAGGATATTCAGGAGCAGTTCTCCGTCAGCAGCACGCCCGCCCGGGATGCCATCAACCGGCTGGCGCAGGACCGTTTTGTGGAATACGCCGCCAACCAGGGCGCAAAGGTGATCGAGCTGACCGCCAAGGACATCCGTGAGCTGCTGGATCTGCGCTGCCTGTGCGACTGCTACGCGCTGGAGAAGATCATGCAGCTCTCCGACCGGAGCGAGGTGATCGCCGAGCTGGAGCGCTCTATCGCCCACCAGAAGCATTACCACGCGCTGGGCACCTATGAGGGCCACGAATACGGGGAGGTCTGCTATAACTTCCACGAGATACTGACGGCGCACTCCGGGAATTCCTGGCTGATGAACTGTGCCTCGCAGTACAATAGCCTCCTGTTTCTGGCGGATGCCCGGCAGAAGATCAACTCCTACCCGCAGGAGGCCATCGACGAGCACCAGGCGATCCTGGACGCCATCATCCAGGGGGATCTCGCGCTGGCAGTGGAGCGGCTGAAAAGCCATCGCGTCTGCGAGGAGACCCGCTTCCGCCTGGAGGATCGTCCCGCCAGCCTGTGAAAAAACGTTATCCATTTTCCTCTTCTTACAAAGCAGAAGCTCTCTGCACACCTTCGGTGCAGAGAGCTTCTGTTCTTTTTACAGATTGTGGATGATGGTCTCGGGCGGGCGGATCACCACGCGGGCGTTGTCCGCCACCGACTCGGTCAGGAAGGCGTTGCCGCCCACCACGGCGTTCTCGCCGATGGTGGTCTCGCCGCCGAAGATGGAGGCGCCGGAGTAGATGGTGGCGCCGTCGCCCACGGTGGGATGGCGCTTGCCGCTGCTGTGGGCACGGCCGCCCCGGGGACTGAGGGCGCCCAGGGTCACGCCCTGGTACAGCTTCACATGGTCGCCGATGACGGTAGTCTCGCCCACCACGATGCCGGTGCCGTGGTCGATGAAGAAATAGCTGCCGATCTGGGCGCCGGGGTGGATGTCGATACCGGTGCGGCTGTGGGCATACTCGGACATCATGCGGGGGATGGTGGGCACATGGCGCAGGTACAGCTCGTGGCTGACCCGGTAGGCGAAGATGGCGAACAGGCCGGGATAGGCCAGGACGATCTCCTCCCGGTTCTGGGCGGCGGGGTCGCCGTCAAAGATGGCGTCGATATCCGTCAGCAGCAGCTTCTGGATGCGGGGCAGTTGATCCACCACCTCCCGGGCGATGCGGGGCGCCTGATCCTCCTGCTCCACCGGCAGGGCCAGGGCGATCTGCCGGACGAGGCCGGTCTCGATCCGCTCCAGCAGCAGGGCGGCGTAGTCCGCCGCCGCCAGGGTCATCAGGGCGGGGTCGCCGAAGTAGGCGGGGAACAGCAACTGGCGCATCTCCTTCAGCAGGGCGATGATGGCCTTGCGCTCCGGCAGGCGCAGGCGCGCGCCATACATGGGGATATCGGCGTTTTTCATGGTCTCGGCCATGATCCTGGCCGCGGTGCAGATATGATCCTCGTACATGATTATTCCTCCGACCAAAGGGGTGTGGACAGGTA
>CAKTZN010000132.1 GCA_934635545.1 uncultured Oscillospiraceae bacterium
TCCTGAAGTTGCGCTTGATCATATAGGGCAGGATGGCCTTCATCTTGTCCTCGCACTTATACATGGTGCTGCACTCGGGGCGCTCCCGGTGCAGGTGGATGGCGTCAAAGGCGCACTTGGTGGTGCAGATGCCGCAGCCGATACACTTGTTGGGATCCACGATGCTGGCGCCGCAGCCCAGACAGCGGGCCGTCTCCTTCTTCACCTGCTCCTCGGTAAAGGCCACGCGCTCGTCCCGGAAGGTCTTGCGCAGCGCCTCGTTATAGCCGATCTGCTGACGGGGGGTGTTGTCATAGCTGTCGATGGCGATGAGGGCGTTTTCCTTGTCCAGCTCGATGAACTGGCGGCGGTCGCGGCCGATGGTCAGCGTGGCGTGCTGCACCCAGCGGTGCAGGGACACCGCGCCCTGCTTACCGGCGGCGATGGCGTCGATGGCGAACTTCTGGCCGGTATAGGCATCGCCGCCCACGAAGATGTCCGGCTCGGCGGTCTGATAGGTGACGGGGTCAGCCTTCACGGTGCCGTTGGGGTTGAATTCCACCCTGGTGCCCGTCAGCAGCTCCTTCCACTCCACCTTCTGGCCGATGCAGTACAGCACCGCGTCGCAGGCGGTCTCTTCGGCAACAGCGTCGTCGAACTTCGGGTCAAAGCGGCCCTCGGCGTTCTTCACGGACAGACACCTGCGGAAGCGGATACCGGCGCACTTGCCGTCCCGCTCCACGATCTCCGTCTGGCCCCATCCCGCGTGGATGGTGATGCCCTCGCGCTCACACTCGCCGCGATCCTCCTCGCCCATGGGCATGTCCTCATAGCCCTCCAGACAGTACAGATCCACGCTGTCCGCGCCGCAGCGCAGGGCGGTGCGGGCCACGTCGGCGCCGATGTTGCCGCCGCCGATGACCACGACTCTGCCGCTCAGCTTGCTGCAAAGGCCGCTGTTCACATGGCGCATGAAGTCGATACCGGCCTGAACGCCCTGTGCCTCGCCACCGGGGATGTTCAGCTTGCCGCCGGACTGGAGACCCACGGCCACATAGAAGCCCTGATAGCCCTCCTCACGGAGCTGGGCGATGGTCACATCCTTGCCCACCTCCACGCCGCAGCGGAACTCCACACCCATCTCGCGGAGGATGTCGATCTCCGCCTCCACCACGTCCTTTTCCAGACGGAAGCTGGGGATGCCGTTCATCAGCATGCCGCCGGGGCGCGCTTCCTTTTCAAACACGGTGGGCCGGTAGCCCTTCTCCGCCAGATAGAAGGCACAGCTCATGCCCGCCGGACCCGCGCCGATAACGGCGATCTTCTCGCCGAATTCGCCGTCCACCTTGGGGATGACCTTCTCCGGCACAAAGCGGGTGGCGGCGTCCAGATCCTGCTGGGCGATGAACCGCTTCACCTCGTCGATGGCCACCGCCTGATCCACGGTGCCGCGGGTGCAGGCGTCCTCGCACCGGCGGTTGCAGATGCGGCCGCACACGGCGGGGAACGGATTCTCCCGCTTGATGAGCTGCAGGGCCTCACGGTACTTGCCCTGGGCCGCCAGCTTCAGATAGCCCTGTACGGCGATGTGGGCGGGACAGGCGGTCTTGCAGGGGGCGGTGCCGGTCTCGTGGCAGTTGACCCGGTTCTTGTCCCGGTAGTCGATGGCCCACTTCTCCGGACCCCACTTCACCTCATCCGGCAGCTCCTGCCGGGGATATTCGATAAAGCCGTCCTTGGTGCACAGCTTCTGGCCCAGCTTCACCGCGCCGGCGGGACAGTTCTCCACGCAGCGGCCGCAGGCCACGCACTTCTCCGTCTCCACCGCCGCCACATAGGCGCTGCGGGACATGTTGGGGGTGTTGAAGAGCTGGCTGGTGCGCAGGGCGTTGCAGACGTTGACGTTGCAGTTGCAGATGCCGAAGATCTTCTCCTCGCCGTCGATGTTGGTGATCTGGTGGACGAAGCCGTTGTCCTCGGCCTTCTTGAAGATCTCCATCACCTCGTCATAGGTGATGTACTCACCCCGCTGGGTCTCCACGATATAGTCGGCCATGTCGCCCACGCCGATGCACCAGTTCTCCACATCGTCGCCGCAGCCCTCGCCCAGCTTGGCGCGGCTGGCACGGCAGGAGCACATGCTCTTGGCGTACTTGCCCTCGTACTTGTGCAGCCAGTAGGAGATCTTCTCCAGGCTGATGGCCTCGTTCTCCGTCTCGATGGCCTTCTCCACCGGGATGACGTGCATGCCGATACCGGCACCTCCGGGAGGCACCATGGGGGTGATCTTCTCCAGGGGCAGCATGGTCATCCGCTCGAAGAAGGCCGCCACCTCGGGATGCTCGTCGATCTGGCTTCTGCGCATGTTCAGGAACTCGGCGCTGCCGGGCACGAACAGAGGCAGCACCCAGCGCTTTTCGTGGCCGGGGTTCTTGCCGTCCAGATTCTCCCAGTTGTACTCCAGAAGGCCCAGCCAGGACATCTCGTCCAGCAGCTTTTCCAGGGGCTCCCGCTCCATCTTGGTCAGCTTCATCATCTGGGCGATGGTCTTGGGCTTACGGACGCCCATCTTCAGCGCCACATCCACCATCTCGTCGGTCAGCACGCCGTCCAGACCCCAGTACTCCGGGTCGTCCACGGTGGTCTTCAATCCGATGCGGTTGGTGATCATGGCGCCCAGCTTCAGAAGATTTTCCCGGGGCGCGCGGTCGGGACAGGGGATCTCGAAGGGTAGCTTGCTCTCATCCAGAGGGAAATTGGTGGGCTTACTGCCGTTGATATCGCGCATGATCTCTCCTCCATTGTCTTTTTGTTCCCTTTATGCACCCTTTTACGGTACATAAAGGGCCTTAATTCGTCCATTTATCCACCAAAATAGTACCAATTTTCCCCCATAAAATCCATTGACTATTCCCACAAAGTTATGCTATCCTATTATATGGTCCTGGTCGGACCAAAGGAGTGATGGTATGGAATTCCGCGAGATCGTGGCCCCCTCCATCAAGGAGCTGTTCGTGCAGCAACTGGAGGGTATGATCTTATCGGGCCAACTGCGGCCCGGCGACAAGCTGCCCACTGAGCGGGAGCTGGCCGACGCCATGAAGGTCAGCAAAACGGTGGTACACGAGGGGCTGCGTGAGCTGCACCGCCTGGGCTTTCTGGACATCGTGTCCCGCAAGGGCGTGACGGTGGCGGACTATGCCCAGACCGGCAGTCTGGACACGCTGATGGCCATCATGCGGTATCACGGCGGCCTGCCGGACAAAAAGACCGCCGAGAGCATCCTGAAGCTGCGGTACTATCTGGAGGGGCCCGCCATGGAGCTGCTGGCCGCCCACCACACACCGGCGGATATGGCGGCGCTGGAGGACTTTCAGCGTCAGGCGGAGGAGGCCGCGAAGCAGGACACCGCCGCCTTTGCCGAGGCGCTGTTCCGCTATCACCGGGGCGTCACCTTCCTCAGCGGCAACACCATCACGCCGCTGATCTTCAACGCCTTCACCCAGGTGAATCTGGAGTTCTGGCGGGAGTATGTGGAGGCCTACGGCGTGGAGGCGTGCCTGGACACGCTGCGGAAATTTACGGAGCTGATCCGCCAGCGGCAGGGCGCGGAGGCGGCGGCGCTGCTGAAAAACGGGCTGGAGCGGTTCCAGCGGGACAGGATGTGAGAAATATGATCAGAAAAGCGAAAAAAGAGGATCTCTCCCGGATCGCGGAGATCTTTGTGTTCAACAACCGCATCAACTACTTCCCCATCTTTCAGGATGCGGGGTACTCCTTCGGCGAATTGCAGGTGGTGTCGGTGATCGACCGGTATTTCAGCCGGGACGAGGTGCTGCGGGATATCTATGTGTATGACGACGGCCTGGTGAAGGGCTTTCTGCTGCTGGAGGGCACGGAGATCGGCAAGCTGTATGTGGAGCCGTGCTTCCAGCGCCAGCACATCGGGCAGGCGCTGATCCAATTTGCCATCGACCGTGGCGCGGAGCTTGTGTGGGCGCTGGAGAAGAACACCCGCGCCATCGCGTTTTATGCGCGCCACGGCTTCCGCCTCACCGGCGAAAGGAAGCTTGAGGAGGGCACCACGGAGTATCTGGTGGAGCTGCGGCGGTGATGGATCGAAAGCAATATACGCAAAACAAATGCGTCCCCTGTGACAGGGGACGCATTTGTTTTATCTTATTCTTCTGATGCATCGTCGTTTTCCGGGGCCTTCTCCGCTTCGCGGGCGGCCACGATGTTGACGTACAGCTCCTCCGGCCTGTGGGGCTTCACCCACAGATTCCACACCAGCAGGAACGCCGACACCAGCACCATCACCGCCGACAGGGCCTGGGACACCCGGATGGGCGCGCCGCCGATGGTCCAGTCGAACAGGTACAGGCTGTCAGTCCGCAGACCCTCGATCCAGAAGCGGCCGATGCCGTACCACAGGAAGTAGAAGAGGGTATTCTCCCCGTCGAACTTCCGGTGCCTGGCGATGACAAACACCAACAGCAGCAGGCCCACCAGATTCCACAGACTCTCGTACAGGAAGGTGGGATGCACCTCGATCAGCTCACCGGTCTTCAGCGTCAACTGCATGCGGCAGAAGATGGTGGTCTCGCTGCCGAAGGCCTCGCGGTTCATGAAGTTGCCCCAGCGGCCCACGATCTGGCCGATCAGCAGGCCCATCACCACCAGGTCGGTCAGGGCGCAGAGCTTGAAGCCCTTGCGCTTTGCCATGATGACCGCCAGGATCACCACCGCGATGACCGTGCCGTAGATGGCAAGGCCGCCGTCCCAGATGGCCACGGCCTTGCCCCAGTTGAACTTTCCGTCCGCGTCACGGAACAGATCCAGATAGAAGATGACGTAGTACAGCCGGGCGCCGATGATGCCGCAGGGAATGCCCCACAGGATGCAGTCCATCAGGTCATCCTCGGTGATGCCGTAGCGCTTCCGCTGGCGCAGGCAGAAGGCCACCGCCAGCAGCAGGCCGAGGGCAATGATAATGCCGTACCAATAGATACCGTGGCCAATGTCGATGGCCTTGGAGGACGCGGTAAACGCCCAATCGCCCAACAGCCCCGGAAAACGGATGGGACTGTCGGTCATGATCATGCCGTTCGTAAAAGATCACTCCTTTGCTTCGCCGGAAACAGGCTCGATGATGGACACGGCGCAGCGCTCCTCCACCAGATTCTCCCGGATGAAGTCCAGCACGTCGTCGGCGCTGATGCTGTCATAGATCTCCGGGAAGCGGTAGGGATCATAGTCGTGGAACTTGCCCTCGGCCATGGACACGGCGATGCCCTCGAAGCTGTTGAGGGCCTTCAGCGCCGTGCCGAAGTTGGCGTTGCGCAGCCGCAG
>CAKTZN010000133.1 GCA_934635545.1 uncultured Oscillospiraceae bacterium
TGGCGCAGCTGGCCTTGGCGCCGTCGCAGATGCAGCCGGAGATCATGGCCACCGCGTTTTCCAGCGTGTGGCTGATGGCCTCATAGTCCGCGCCCCGCAGCCAGGCGATGCCGCAGCCTGCGCCCACACCGGCACTCACCGCGCCGCAATAGGCGCTGAGGCGGCCGATGCCGGTTTTCTGGTGAATGGTGATCAGGTCGCTGAGGCACACAGCCCGCAGGATCTTCTCGTCGCCGGCGCCCATGAGCTTGCCGTAGCGCCACACGGGGACGGAGGCGGTGATGCCCTGGTTGCCGGAGCCGGAGCAGATGACCACCGGCATCTCGCAGCCGTTCATGCGGGCGTCGGACCCGGCGGCGGCCCAGGCCCGGGCCTGGGTCTCGATGTCATCGCTGCGCTGGAGGAGGGTGGAGCCGATGTTGGCGCCCCAACTGTTGCGCAGTCCCTCCTGGGCGATGGCGGTGTTGCAGGCGATCTGCCTGCCGATAACAGGCTCGATGGCGGCTAACGGTACGGTTTCAGCGAAGGTGATGATGTCTTTGACGTTGAGAACGCTCTTGTCCTGCAGATTGTCCTCCGCGTTGGCGGTAACGGGCTTTTCCAGCAGGATCTCGCCGTCCCTTTCGATGTAGATGATGTTGGTGTGGTTGTTGGCCACCCGCACGGCGGCAGTGTGTCCCGCCCGCTTGCCGTGCAGGAAGATATCCAGCAGGCACGGCGTCTCGGGACATGTGACCTTGATGGGTGTGGCATCCAGATAGCCCTGGATGGCGGCTGCGTCATCCTCTGTGACGTTGGCGATCACCTGAAGCTCCGCGTCCGCGTCGCCCGCCACAATACCTACCGCGATGGCAGCGTCGATGCCGCGACGGCCATCAGTATTGGGTACGACCACGGATTTCACGTTCTTCAGAATGTTGCCGCTGACCTCGGCCAGCACTTCTTCCGGTTTTCCGCCCAGCACCTCGCGCAGCTTGGCAGCACAGTACGCGACGGCGATGGGCTCTGTACACCCTGTGGCCAGCAGGAGCTCTTCCTGCAGGATAGCCGTATAGGCGGCCATCGTCTTTTCGTTCAACATCATGACATTCTCCTTCGTATACATTTTTATCATCAGGCCCGCAGGCCGGATAGATGAGAGGGAGGGGGATGCGAGAATTTTGCGGAAATGGCGTATTCTATTGTAGAGGGCGATGCCTACATCGCCCCGTCGTGTGTTGGAAATATTATCTGTATCGCGGGCCGATGTGGGCATCGGCCCCTACGAGACATAAAATGAGCCAGAACTCCTCACCGCAGGTCGGGCACGTCGTCCTCCAGATCCACCCAATCCTGCACGTCCACGGTGGAAAACTCCGTTTCCGTATTGCGGATGACCACCTTGGAGAGCCCGGCGTTGATCACCAGGCGGCGGCACATGGCGCAGGAGGTGGCGTCGTGGAGCAGCTCACCGGTCTGGGCGTTGCGGCCCACCAGATACAGCGTGCCGCCCACCATGTCCCGCCGTGCGGCGGAGATGATGGCGTTGGCCTCGGCGTGGACGCTGCGGCACAGCTCGTACCGCTCACCCCGGGGCACCTGCATGGCCTCGCGGGTGCAGAGCCCCATGTCCACGCAGTTGCGGCGGCCGCGGGGCGCGCCGTTGTAGCCGGTGGAGATGATCTCGTCGTTCTTGACAATGATGGCGCCAAACACGCGGCGCAGGCAGGTGGCCCGCTCCAGCACCGTCTGGGCGATATTCAGATAGTAGTTTTCCTTACTGATGCGTTCCATAGGGGTTCTCCTTGCGATGGTTACTTTATTTGATTATAGCCTGTTTCCGGAAAGGGTTCAATAAAGATGAACGTTATGTTTTTCACAAAAATTTCGAGGAAATTTTGAGGAAAACGGAGAATTTCGGAATTTTTTGTGGGAATTATTGGAAGGGAAAAGACAAAAAAGAGACCGCCGCAGCGGTCTCACGGTGTTATTCCTCGACTTTTACAATGTCAATGGCCGCGTCCAGAAGGAGGTTGACCAGTTCATTGCGGGAGCGGTTCGTTTTGGCGGCTAATTCGTCCAGACGGGCAATGAGCTCGTCCTTCATGCGGACAGAGACGACCTTGTAGCCGTCATCGCCCCGGCGGTTGCTTTTCTTTTTGATTTTGATCACATCTGCCATATATGCCTTTTATTCCTCCGTGTTCAGTGTCCCGTGGGCCTGTTCGTATTGGCGGACGTACTGCTCCAGGACGAACTCGATCTCCTTGTTGGCGGAGCGCTTGTTCTGGGCGGCGATGCATTTGATCTTGTCCAGAAGCTCCTCGGATACCCGCAGGGAAAACGGTGCGTAATAGTTTGCCATGTCATCACTCATTTCACTTTGATGTGATGATGATAGCATTTCACATGCATTTCATAAGAATTCATATTGACATCAAAAAGATATCATATTATGCTGTATAAAAAGAAAAGACCGCCTTGGCGGTCTTTTCGGAAATGCGGTGCGGCTCAGCCCTCCAGCTTTTCCACGGCGGCGTCCGGCGCGTTGCGGCGAACGGAGTCGATGCCGTTCAGGCAGGAGGCCTTGGCCTTATAGCCCTCGCTGGCGGCGATGATCTCGCCGTTGCGGGCCTTCAGGCGGAAGCGGAATTCACCGGCCTTGTCGGTATACATCTCAAACTTGGGATTGGTGACGGCGGCCACCTCGGCCACGGTCTGATCCTCGAATTTGGCCTCTGCCGCGTTCTTGCGGACGGACTCCACGCCCTTCATGCAGGCGGCCTCGGTGGTATAGACCTCGCTGGTGGCGATGACTTCGCCATTGCCGGCTTTCAGATTGAACACAAAACCGGTCTTGGTCGCTTTGACAACGAACTTACCCATGGTGTTGCTTCCTTTCTTTTTATACCCCGTGGGGCGGTTTATCAGTCGATGGTACGGTTGAAGTGGATGCCGGACTTCTGCATATGTACGTCCAGACGGACGCGGTCGCCCCGGATATAGCTGCGGGTGTACTCGTAAATGCGGCCATCCTCGGTGCGGGTGCGGCGCTGGTGATAGAAGGCGCAGGTATTGGGCTCCACACCCAGCAGCCTGGCGCTTTCGCTGTCCAGCGTCACGGCCTCATAGCTCTCCTCTGCGGCGAAGGGGGTGATGCCCACATGATACAGCAGGGAATAGAAGCTGTGGGTCTGCACCATGTCGCGGGTCAGATTGGGATAGATGTACTGGGGATAGTAGCTGGTCTCCAGGATCAGCGGCTCACCGTCTACGTTGCGGATACGGGTGAAGCAATAGACCGGCGTGCCCTCCCGCAGCTCCATCTTCTCGCAGATGATGGCCGGCGGGGTGATGATCTGAAAATCCACCAGTGTGCTGCTGGGCTCCTTGCCCATGGAGGATACCTCGGTGGTGAAGGAGTACCGGACGCCCCGGCGGTTGGTGGACGGATCGGCCACAAAGGTGCCGCGGCCCCGCTTACGGACTACCAACCCCTCCTCCTCCAGCTCGCCGATGGCCTGGCGGACGGTGTTGCGGCTGATGTTCAGCGAGCGGCACAGCTCCGCCTCGCTGGGCAGCAGGTCGCCCACGGACAGAACGCCGGTGGAGATGTTGCGCTTGATGATGCCCACCAACTGGGCATACAGAGAGATGTCACTGTCCAGAGACAGCGTCGCGTTGAGAAGTGCGTTGCTTTCCATGACGGATGTTTCCTTTCCTGCGCGCCCATGGCGCTTGTACCTATTGTACCATACATTCCGTGAAAAAGAAAGAGGCAGTTTCAGAAAAAGTGCCCTTTTCCCGATAACACGGCGCATAAAAAGTGAGGGATAGGAAAAAAGCCGCCATGAAGGCGGCGTTTTCCTCTGATTTTTTCCAAAGGGCCAGGCCCTTTGGAAAAAGGGATCACGCTGCGACCCGCGCAATTAGGCGCCGAAGGTGCATCAAAACCAAGATGGATACTACGGCGGCATAGCCGCCGAGATCGGATGCTAAAAATATGCCACCGGCATATTTTCTTAACGCACCGACCGCGAATTCTGCGAAGCTTTTTGGTGTACCTAGGAAAAAAGCCGCCATAAAGGCGGCGTTTTTCCTGGAACAAAAAAGAAGGAAAACTTGAAAGTCTGAAAATAGCTTATTGAAAAGGCCTCGCATATCTTGTTCATCGTGCGGGCCGATGTGGGCATCGGCCCCTACAACAAATCAAGAACGAGATTTCATGCCAGATTTATGCCTTGTGATCCACGGCGTACATGCGCTCGATCAGGCACAGCAGCTTGTCGGAGTAGCCGATCTCGTTGTCGTACCAGCTGACCACCTTCACGAAGGTGTCGGTCAGGGCGATGCCGGCCTTGGCGTCGAAGATGGAGGTGTGGGTGTTGCCCAGGAAGTCGGAGGACACAACGGCCTCGTCGGTGTAGTCCAGGATGCCCTTCAGCTCGTTCTCGCTGGCCTTCTTCATGGCGGCGCAGATCTCGTCATAGGTGGCGGGCTTGCTCAGGTTCACGGTCAGATCCACCACGGAGACATCCAGCGTGGGAACGCGCATGGACATACCGGTCAGCTTGCCGTTCAGGCTGGGGATGACCTTGCCCACGGCCTTGGCGGCGCCGGTGGAGCTGGGGATGATGTTGCCGGAGGCGGCACGGCCGCCGCGCCAGTCCTTCAGGGACACGCCGTCCACCGTCTTCTGGGTGGCGGTGGTGGAGTGCACGGTGGTCATCAGGCCGTCGGCAATGCCGAAGTTATCGTGCAGCACCTTGGCGATGGGCGCCAGGCAGTTGGTGGTGCAGCTGGCGTTGGAGACGAACTGCATATCAGAGGTATAGGTGTCCTGGTTGACGCCCATGACGAACATGGGGGTATCGTCCTTGGAGGGGGCGGACATCACCACATGCTTGGCACCGGCGGCGATGTGGCCCGCGGCCTTCTCCTTGGTCAGGAACAGGCCGGTGGACTCGATGACGTACTCGGCACCCACCTTGGCCCAGGGCAGGTTGGCGGGGTCGCGCTCGGCAAACACGGGGATGGACTTGCCGTTGACGATGATGGCGTTCTCGGCGCTGCCGATCTCGCCGGCGAACTTGCCGTGCATGGTGTCATATTTCAGCATATAGGCCAGATAATCAGCGGGACACAGATCGTTGATGCCCACGATCTCGATCTCGGGGTGGTTCACGCAGCAGCGCATGACCATACGGCCGATACGGCCGAAACCATTGATACCGACTTTGATGCTCATAAATCAAGACTTCCTCTCTGATGGAATATATCAAATGTATGGTATGTTTAGTATTATATGCATTATTTT
>CAKTZN010000134.1 GCA_934635545.1 uncultured Oscillospiraceae bacterium
AACATCGTGTTCTCCGGCGATATCGGCAACGTGGATCAGCCCATTATCCGGGATCCCCAGTTCTTCGGCGGGGCGGACTATGTGGTGATGGAGAGCACCTACGGCAACCGCAACCACACCGAGGTATGGAGCTATACCGACGATCTGGCCCAGATCATCGACGAGACGCTGGGCAAGGGCGGCAACGTGGTGATCCCCTCCTTCGCCGTGGGCCGTACCCAGGAGCTGCTGTACTTCATCCGTGAGATCAAGGACCGCCATCTGGTGACCTCCGTACAGGACTTCCCGGTGTATGTGGACTCGCCTCTGGCCAAGTCCGCCACCAGCATCTTCTGCGGCGATCTGCGGGGCTATCTGGACGAAGAGGCGCTGGCCCTGGTGCAGGACGGCACCCATATGTTCAACTTCCCCGGCCTGCACCTGACGGAGTCGGTGGAGGAATCCAAGCTGCTGAACATGGATCATATCCCCAAGGTCATCATCTCTGCCAGCGGCATGTGCGACGCGGGCCGTATCCGCCACCACCTGAAGTATAACCTGTGGCGTGCCGACAGCGCCGTGGTGTTCGTGGGCTTCCAGTCTCCCGGCACCCTGGGCCGTACCCTGCTGGACGGCGCCGCCAGCGTGAAGCTGTTCGGTGAGGACGTGGCCGTCCGCGCCAAGATCGTCAACTTCCAGGGCCTCAGCTCCCACGCCGACCGGGATCATCTGCTGGACTGGATCTCCCACTTCAAGGAGCCCAAGCCCCAGCATGTGTTCATCGTCCACGGCGACCGGGAGGTGGCGCCGCTGTTCGCCGAGACTGTCAGCGCCATGGGCTTTGACGCCCACGCGCCCCAGTATACGGAGGAGTACGATCTCATCACCTGCACCCAGTTGGCCAAGGGCTTCCTGCCGGAGCGGAAGAAGAGCGTGCTGGACGGCCAGGGCAGCCGGGCCGGTGTGGTCTATCAGAAGCTTCTGCAGGCCATGGACGCCCTGCAGGCGCTGGTACGCCGCAGCAAGGGCCGGGACAACAAGACCCTGGGCGCGATGGCGGAGGCCATCCGCAAGATCACGGAAAAGTTCGAGTTCTGATCGTAAAAACAGGAATAGAGGAAGCCGGCGGCTTCCTCTATTCTTTACGGAAAGGTAACATATGGAAACGCTGCAAAAAAATCAGACCGTCCGGGCGGTCATCGAGGGCTATTCCTCCGAGGGGCTGGGCATCGCCCGCGTCAACGGGCAGGTGGTGTTTGTCCACCGGGCCATCCGGGGCGAGGACTGCGACATCCTCATCATGAAGGTGCTCAGGCATGCCGCCTTCGGCAAGGTGACCGCCATCCACACGCCCTCCGGACACCGGCAGGAGCCGGACTGCCCCTATTACGGCAAGTGCGGCGGCTGTGACTTCCGGCATATGGACTATGCCGAGGAGCTGTCCGCCAAGCGGCAGCGGGTGCAGGATGCCCTGAGCCGCATCGGCGGCAGCGCCGTGGCGGTGGAGGAAATTCTGGGCGCGGCGGACACGGCCCACTACCGCAACAAGAGCCAGTATCCCGTGGCGCCCAACGGCACGGTGGGGTTTTACCGCGCCCGCAGCCACGAGGTCATCGGCGTGGAGCAATGCCTGATCCAGCGGCCGGAGGCCGATGCGGCGGCGCAGGCGGTGCGGCAGTACATTCGGCAGTTCCGGGTGCCCTGCTATGACGAGAAAACGGGCCGGGGCCTGCTGCGGCATCTGTACGTCCGCACCAACGGGGCAGGGGAGAGCCTGATCTGCCTGCTGGGCAACGGCGAACGCGCGCCCCATGAGCCGGGGCTGGTGGAGCTGCTGCGGCAGGCCGTTCCCAATGCGGTGGGCGTGGTGTGGGGCGTGAACCGCAAGAAGGGCAACGTGATCCTGGGTGACGGCTACCGCACCCTGTGGGGGGCGGATACCCTGCGGGATACCCTGTGGGGTCTGACCTTCCGGCTCAGCGTGCCGTCCTTCTATCAGGTGAACCGGGCCCAGGCGGAGGTGCTGTACCGCAAGGCGGTGGAGTTCGCCGCCCTGACGGGGGAGGAGACGGTGCTGGACCTCTACTGCGGCGCGGGCACCATTACCCTGTGCATGGCCCGGCACTGCAAACAGGCCATCGGCGCGGAGATCGTGCCGGAGGCCATCGATGACGCATGGCAGAACGCCAAGGCCAACGGCGTGGAGAACGTGGAGTTCTTCTGCGGCGATGCCAAGGAGACGGCGGCGGAGCTGGCCCATCGCGGCCTGCGGCCCGATGTGATCTGCGTCGATCCACCCCGGAAGGGCCTTGCCCCGGAGGTGGTGGACGCGGCGGCGGCCATGTCGCCCAGGCGCATCGTCTACGTCTCCTGCGACCCGGCCACCCTGGGCCGGGACGTGAAGCGCTTCGCGGAGCACGGTTATACCGCCGTCCGGGCCGCCGCGGTGGATCTGTTCCCCAGAACGGCCCATGTGGAGACGGTTGTCCTTCTTTCCAAGGGAGAAATCGACTCGAAAAAAGTGTGGGTGGAGTTCTCATTGGAGAATATGGATATGTCCGGATTCCAGAAAGGCGCAACATATCCGCAGATCAAGGAGTACGTGCAGGAGCATAGCGGGCTAAAGGTATCTTCCCTGTATATTTCTCAGGTGAAGCGGAAATGTGGGCTGGATGTTGGGCAAAACTATAACCTGTCCAAGAAAGAGGATGCCAGGCAGCCACAATGCCCGCCGGAGAAGGAAAGAGCAATCACGGAGGCATTGCAGCACTTCGGAATGATATAAAAAGTTAAAAACAGCAAGGCTGTCGGAGCAATTCGACGGGCTTGCTGCTTTTTATTCCTTCGATTTTTTATAATCAAGTCCCCACGCTTCCATCGACTTGATGATCGGACGCATGGATTCGCCAAGCTCGGACAGTGCGTATTCCACTCTCGGCGGCACTTCGGGATAAACGGTACGGGTAATGATTCCGTCAGCTTCCATTGAGCGCAGGCTGTCTGTCAGCACCTTTTGGCTGATTCCCTCCAAATCCTTTTTCAGCTCATTGAACCGCCACGGACGGGCCAACAGATTTCGCATGATAAGCAGTTTCCACTTGCTCCCAATCAGCGCCACGGTAGTTGCTACCGGGCAAGCGGGCATTTCTTCTTTTGTCAGCATAGCAGCACCTCCAATAGTTTAAATTAGAATGTTATACCCAGATTATAATGCAGTATTCGTTATCTTTCAAGCAGTTACTTTTGGGTGACCCGCGTTACTTTTTTGTGCCTCAGTAATAGATTTGTGCGTACTTGTGGATGGGATTTCCGGGTTGTATCATCATACTTGCAAACGGCAAAAACACAAGATCAATCCTATGGAGGTATGACCTATGAAAAAGAAAATTGCTTTGCTGCTCTCCGCAGTTATGATGGTATCCGCGCTGGCTGCTTGCGGCACGCAGAAGGAAACCACAGCCGACACCAGCGAGCCGGAACAGTCTGTGGAAGTTTCTACCGAAACGAACACCCCAACCGTGAGCGAAGCTGTCGTTGACAGCGGCAGCGTGACCGTCTACGATTTTGGTGATTCCAAACTCCATGTCTACAACAGTGGTGATGCTCTGGGTGATGTAGCTTACATTGTGGAAGGCCAGGATGCCTTGGTTGGTATCGAACTTCCCAGCTTCACCGAGGGTCTGAATGCATGGCAGAATTACATCGACACGCTGGGCAAGCCCATGAATGACCTGTTCCTCTGCGACCATGTGACTGGTGCAAGCTATGTAGAAGGCATAACCATTTATGGCACACAGGGCGCACAGGAGTCTATCGCATCCGGCTCCACCTATGCTACCACGCAAGGTCTTTATGAAACCTTTGGCGATGATTTTCACGGCGGTCCGGATATGGCGAGCATCAACAAGGTTGTTTCCGGCACTGTCACGGTTGCGGGTATCGACTTTAATCTCATTGACCACGGCGAAACCTATGATCTGGAGATTCCGTCCATGAACGCGATCTACACCCATATGCTCGGCAAGACCAGCCATTCTATTCTCACCAGCACCGCCCACATGGATTCCATGCTGGAAACCCTCAAGGGTTATCAGAGTGCAGGCTATGATATGATCCTCACCGCACACAGCGGCGTGGAGGGACAGGACGCTGTGACGGAAAAGATCAGCTATGTGGAAAAGGCAAAGGAACTGGCTGAGAACAATGACAATGCTGACAGCTTTATGGTTGCGATGAAGGAGGCTTTCCCTGATTATACCGGCGAAAACTATCTGGAAATGTCCGCGGGTTATCTGTATCAGTAATAATGCAAGGGGACGGCGTGAAGCCGTCCCCTTTTTTACCTATGGGTTACAAAAAGGTGACTCAGTAATAGATTTGTGCGTACTTTTTTTCAGAAAGACGAGGACTTACAATAGAATTGCAAACAGGAAAAGCTGTTTGACAAGAATTTATGGAGGTAACGATCATGGCTCTTTCTAATCTCTTTGGATGGAACAATAAGGCGGAGGCCGCTCCTGCAACTGCTTGTGGCGCTGGTGATAAGCCCGCCGAAAAGCCCGCTGCTTGCGGTTCCGCATGTGGTGCAGGTGACAAGCCCACTGAGAAGCCTGCTGCTTGTGGCTCTGCCTGTGGCGCTGGTGACAAGCCTGCCGAAAAGCCTGCTGCTTGCGGTTCTGCCTGCGGTGCTGGCGACAAGCAGTAAAATTTAAGGGATACACCCCAAGAAAAACCTTGGGGCGTATTTCCGAGGGGGCAACCGATGTTACGCTTTCGGAAATGCGTCCCATCACAACAAGGAGGATCACATGAAACAGTATTTTTCTTTTCAGTGGCACATCACCGATGAATGTGACCAGCGGTGCAAGCACTGTTATATTTTTTCTGAAAACTGCAACAAGAATCTGGATGCGATGTCTTGGCAGCAAATGCAGGACACTTTCTATAACTGCCTGGACTTCTGTGAGGTCTATGACCGTCTGCCGTATTTCTACATCACTGGCGGTGATCCGATTTTGCACCCGGACTTTTGGAAGCTGTTGGAGTTGATGAAGCAGCACAGCGTTCCGTTTACGATCCTCGGCAATCCGTTCCACCTGACAGACGAGGTTTGCCGCCGCTTGAGAGAATACGGCTGCGAAAAATATCAGCTTTCCATTGATGGCCTGCGCCAGACCCACGATTGGTTCCGTAAGCCCGGTAGCTTTGATATTACGCTGGAGAAGATCGGCTGCATCAATCGGGCGGGTATCCGCTCCGTGGTGATGACCACCGTTTCCGGCACGAACATTGACGAGGTTCCCGG
>CAKTZN010000135.1 GCA_934635545.1 uncultured Oscillospiraceae bacterium
CTTGCAGGGCATGGTCACGTTGGCGCCCCGCATATTCAGTGTGCGGATGGCCTGCACCGCCGCGCCTGCCTGCTCCTGCGGTACGTTGAAGGCCAGATACGCCCAGTCAAGTTCATACTTGGCGAAGCAGTGGTTGTACATGGCCGGGGATTTGGAATGCTCCACCGGGGTTCCGATCAGTCCCAGCATGGTGGTGGTTCCTGAGAGATGCATGCTTGATGCCTCCTTTTGCCGCCGTTTGTGGGGCGGCTTTTGTTGTCTGGCTCCACTGTACCCCAATGCCAAAGAATTAACAAATCAATTTTTTCTGCAAAACCTATAGATTTTCTTTATGACTTGTTGTATACTTGATGCAGGAAAAAGGGGGAGAGACGGTATGAATTTGTTGCATTTGCGGTACTTTGTGGAGTTGGCTCATACCCAGCACTATACACGGGCGGCGGAACGGCTGTGTATCACCCAGCCCAGTCTCAGCCACGCCATTGCCCAGATGGAGGGGGAGCTGGGGGTGCCCCTGTTTGAAAAACGGGGCCGGAACGTGGCGCTGACCCATTTTGGAGAGCAGTTTCTGACCTGCGCCCAGCAGACGCTGGCCACGCTGGACGACGGGGTGGACGCCCTGCGCCGGGTGGGCCGGGGCGAGGGTGTGATCCGGCTGGGTCTGCTGCGGACGCTGGGCGTGGACTTTGTGCCGGGGCTGGCCTCGCGGTTTCTGGCGGCCAATCCGGAGAAGAATATCCGCTTCACGTTCCACACCGGTGTCACCAGCCAGCTTCTGGAGGGGCTGTTGGCTCACCGGTACGATCTGGTGTTTTCCTCCAAGCCTGCACCGGAGATGGGGCTGACCTCCATCCCCGTGGAGCAGCAGGATCTGGTGCTGATTGTGCCCCGGAATCATCCGCTGGCCCGGCTGCACACGGTGGATCTGGCGGACACGCTGCCCTATCCGCAGGTGTATTTCAGCAAGGGCAGTGGCCTGCGGGACGTGATCGACGGACTGTTTGACCAGATCGGCGGAATGCCCCACATTGCCTACGAAACAGAGGAGGATCAGGTGATCGCCGGGCTGGTGGCCCACGGCTTCGGCATCGCGGTGGTGCCCTATATGGAGATGCTG
The DNA here is from genome assembly GCA_934635545.1 of uncultured Oscillospiraceae bacterium. GTDB lineage: Bacteria > Bacillota > Clostridia > Oscillospirales > Oscillospiraceae > Vescimonas. The sequence continues at coordinate 1,118 of CAKTZN010000135.1, forward strand.
CTGCGGCTGGAGGTAAAGATCATCCAGATCGTCCGCCCGGTGTGGGAGCGGAATTTCTATATGGTCAGCGACGACCGGGCGTTTCAGTCCCCGGCGGTGCGGCAGTTCCGGCAGTTTGTCCTGGACGGTGCGCTGTTGTAAATTTGCCCAAATTCAGGGTGTGGGATTTGAATTCATAGATGATATCTATGGAAAACATTAAAATTATGCATCAAAAAAGGTGCGGTTTTGGTACATAAACAGCCTTTTTGCACCCCATAAACCGCCGTTATGGACCCCATAAAAGTGGCAAAAGAGAGAAGAACGCAAAAAAAGAGAGCGAGGATGCCGATCCTCGCTCTCTTTTTTTGCCGCGCGGCTGTATGATGTTTTACTCCTCGCCGGGCACGGGTATCGTGACCCGGAAAGCGCAGGCTGCCGCCAGGATGCACAGCGCGGCGTCGATGCACCAGATCAGCGTATAGCCGCCGGTGGCGGTCACGGTCAGGCCGCCGATCCATGCACTGACAAAGCTGCCCACCTGATGGAACAGGAACGCCACGCCGAACAGTGTGCCCAGCGCCGCCGGGCCGAACCGCCGCCCGATCAGACCGGAGGTGGGCGGCACGGTGGCCATTCCCGTAAAGCCCAGCAGAATGGCGAACAGATACATGGTCACCGGCGACTTGGGCAGCAGCAGGAAGCCGATGATCCAGAGGGTGCGGGAGGCGTAGAAGCCGCCCAGCACCGTTTTCATGGGGAAGCGGCTGCCCAGATAGCCGGAGACCACGCTGCCGGCCATGGTGGCGATGCCGTAAATGGAAAAGGCGTAGGTGACGCTCTGCTCCGTGAAGCCATAGGAGGTAAACTGGGTATAGAGGTGGGTCTCGATAATGGCCATGTGAAAGCCGCAGGTGAAAAAGGCCAGCGACAGCAGCCGGTAGGAGCGGTCGTGGAAGGCGGTTTTCAGCAGCGGACGCAGCAGGGGCGGCGTGCTCTCCGCCTGTCTGGCGTCGGCCTTGCGCAGCAGCAACAGCACAGGCATCAGACACAGCATGGGCAGGCACAGGGCGATGATGGCGCCCCACAGGCCGAAGCTGTCCAGCACGCCGCGCAGCACCAGTGCCAGCAGAATGCTGCCCAGGCCGCTGCTGGCGTTGATGATGCCGGACACGGCGGAGGCCTTCTTCTCGCCCAGCAGCGGCGTCACCGCGCCCATGATCAGGCCGAAGGAGAAAGCGCCCAGCCCGGCGGGCATCAGGATGCCGAAGCACAGCAGCAGCGTCCACGAGCCGTGGCACAGCGGCGTCAGCACCAGGCCCACCACCGCCATGGCCGCCCCGCACAGCAGCACGAACACGTTGGAGGTCTTCAGTGCCACCGCGCCGAACACCGGCTGCATGATACCAAAGGCCAACTGCGCCGCCGCCAGCACAAAGCTGATCCCGGCGTAGTCCACGCCGCTGCTGGCGGCGATGGCGCCCCGCATCAGGCCGTAGTTGGAGCGGATGCCGCCGCCCAGGGCGTACACCAGACAGACGGCCAGTACCACAAGGAACACCGACAGGCGGCCGGTCTCTTTCTCTTTCATCGTCATATCCATACCTCCGAAAAAGGAATTTTCCTGTTGCGGACAGGTGATCTCCCTGTTATAATAGCAGAAAGAAACGGTGCAATCAAATTGAAAGATATAAAGAGAGAATTCGATATCATTGAACGGTTGGTGAGACTATGGAGCTGAAATATCTGGTGACCTTCAAAACCATCCTGCAGTGCGACAGCTTTCTGGAGGCGGCGCAGAAGCTGAACTATACCCAATCCACCATCACCTTTCAGATGCAGCAGTTGGAGAGTGAGCTGCATGTCCAGCTCTTTGAGAAGATCGGACGCCGCATGGCTGTGACCCAGGCGGGACGGGAGCTGGCGCCCTATGTGGACGAGGTGCTGCAGTCAGTGGAGCGGCTGTCCAACTACGGCAAGGAGTACGCGGCGCTGTCCGGCACGCTGCAGGTGGCCGTGGCGGAGACGCTGCTGACCTATCAGATGCAGCCTATCCTGAAGCGCTTCCGGGAGCAGGCACCCGGCGTGAAGCTGTCCATCCGGTGCGAGAACTGCTATCGTATCCGGGACGAGGTGCTGCGGGGCGGCGTGGATATCGGCGTACACTATGACGTGGGGGGCTATGGCGGCTCTATGAACGTGCAGCCGCTGGCGGAATTCCCCATCACGCTGGTGGCCGCACCCCAGCGCCAGTGGAGCGGCCCGGCCTTCGGCACGGACGGCCGCCAGCCCATCCCCCTGATCACCAACGACAAGAACGGCATCTATCAGCGGATCATGGAGCGGTGGCTGTCACGGCGGCGGATCGTGCTGGAGAACGTTATCGAGCTGGGCAATACGGAAACGGTGAAAAGCTGCGTGGCGGGTGATCTGGGCATCGCGCTGCTGCCCTGCTTCGCCGTGGAGCGGCAGGTGGCGGACGGCACGCTGCGGGCGGTGGAGAGCGATTTCTCCCGGGAAAGCATTACCGCCGTCTGCTCCCATCACAAGAACAAGTGGGTCACACCGGCTATGGAGCTGTTCATGCGCCTGACGCGGGAGCATTTTGCCCAATACCGGGGCGATGAAAAGGCGTCCTGACAACAGGGAGGGAGAGGAGAATGACAAAAACGTGGGAGACGGAGCGGCTGGTGATCCGGGAGAGCGCGGCGGTGACGGCCCGGGAGATCGCGGATTTCCACCGGCGCAACCGGGAATTTATGAAGGTCTATGCCCCGGCGCGGGAGGACGCCTACTATACGGAGGCGTTCTGGCAGCAGGAGCTGCGGGACGAGCTGGCGGAGGAGGCCGATGGGCGGAGCTGCCGGTTTTACCTGTACCGCAAGGCGGAGCCGGGGGTACTGTGCGGCTATGTGGCGCTGTCCAATATCGTCCGGCGGGCGTTCCAGTCCTGCTTTATGGGCTATCAGATGGACGAGCGCTGGGTGGATCAGGGCTATATGACCGAGGCAGTGGCGCGTGTGGCGCGCATCGCCTTTGAGGAGCTGTGCCTGCACCGGATCGAGGCCAACATCATGCCATGGAACAGGCGGTCGCTGCGGGTGGCGGAGAAGTGCGGCTTCGTCAGCGAGGGCGTGTCGCGGGCGTATCTGCGGATCAACGGAAAGTGGGAGGATCATATACATATGGTGCTGCTGAATGAAAATTGGACGGAGCATGAGACCGGGAGGCGGGAGCAGTGAAAAACAATCTGACCCGGCGGCTCATCATGTACACCGCCGGATTATTCGCCATGACGGTGGGTATCGCGCTGTCGGTAAAATCGCGGCTGGGGGTGTCGCCCATCAGCTCCATCCCCTATGCCATGACCTGCATCTGGGGCATCGAGATGGGCAAGGCCACCATCATCCTGCACTGCGCGCTGGTGCTGCTGCAGATCCTGCTGCTGCGGCGGAATTTCAAGCCGGTGAACCTGCTGCAGGTGGTGGTAGGCATCGTGTTCGGGTACTTCACCACCTTCTGCAACTGGTGCGTGTCCCTCCTGCCGGACACGGACAGCATGGTGCTGCGGGTCGTTTTGCTGCTGCTGAGCGTGGTGTGCATCGCCCTGGGTATCTTTCTGTATATGCCGCCGGACATCATGGCCCTGGCGGGCGAGGGCACCATCAAGGCCATTTCCGACGTCAGCGGTATGGCCTTTGCCAGGGTGAAGGTGCTGTTTGACTCGTCGCTGGTGGCCATATCCCTGGCGGCGTGCCTGCTGTGCATCGGCAGCTTCGGCAGCGTGGGCGTGGGAACGGTGATCGCCGCCGTGCTGGTGGGCACGGTGCTGGGCTTTCTCACCAAGTGGTTCGCGCCCCAACGGGACAGATGGCTGTTCCGGGAGAAGATTCAGGCATAAGAACCCCGCCGCGGGCACAGCCCGCGGCGGGGTTTGTATAAAAGCCTTACAGTTTTGGCAATGAAATCGAAGATTTCATGCCAATGATCTTTAGCCCGGAGGCCAGGTCATGTCACGGCCGCTGAGCACATGGAAGTGCAGATGCTTCACGGTCTGACCGGCCTGATCGCCGCAGTTGTTGACGATGCGGTAGCTGTCGCAGCCCAGCTCCTTGCAGAGCCTGGCGATGACGGTGAAGCAGTGGGCCACCAC
>CAKTZN010000136.1 GCA_934635545.1 uncultured Oscillospiraceae bacterium
CACGAGATCATTCTGGTGTCCTCCGGCGCCATCGGCATGGGCGTGGGCAAGCTGAACCTGCCGGGGCGGCCCAAGGATATGCCCACCAAACAGGCAGCCGCCGCCGTGGGCCAGTGCGAGCTGATGTATACCTACGACAAGCTGTTCAACGAGTACAGCCACACGGTGGCCCAGGTGCTGCTGACCGGTGAGGACGTGAACAACGAGCACCGCAGCCGCAACATGCGCAACACCATTTTCCGGCTGCTGGAGCTGGGTGCCCTGCCCATCATCAACGAGAACGACGCCGTGGCTACCGACGAGATCGGCGTGGAGAACACCATCGGAGAAAACGACACCCTTTCCGCCATCGTGGCGGCGGCGGTAGGCGCCGACCTGCTGATCCTGCTGAGCGATATCGACGGCCTGTACGACAGCGACCCTCATAAGAATCCGGACGCGAAGCTCATCAGTACCGTAAGCGCCATCGACGACAGTATTCTGGCGCTGGGCGGCGGCAGCGGCAGCGCCCTGGGTACCGGCGGCATGGCCACCAAGCTCCACGCCGCCCAGGTGGCCACGGCGGCAGGCTGCGAAATGGTCATCGCCAACGGCCAGCGGCCTGAGCTTCTCTATGACATCGTGGCGGGCAGGCCCGTGGGCACCCGGTTTCTGGCAAAGGAGGGTAAATGAATGACCACCATTGACATTCTGAAAAAGACCAAGGCGGCGTGGAAAACCATCTGCAACGCCTCCAACGAGACAAAAAACGCCCTGCTGCTGGCTATGGCCGACAGTCTGGAGCGGAACTGCGCCGCCATTCTGGAGGCCAACCGGACGGATATGGACGGGGCACGGGGCCACATCTCCGACGTGATGCTGGACAGGCTGTATCTGGACGAAAAGCGTGTGGCCGGAATGGCCGCCGGTATCCGGGACACCACGGCCCTGCCCGACCATACAGGGCGCATCCTGTCGGAGGTACACCGCCCCAACGGCATGACCATCTATAAGAAGCAGGTGCCTCTCGGCCTGGTGTCCATCATCTACGAGAGCCGCCCCAACGTCACCTCCGACGCGGCGGCGCTGACCATCAAGAGCGGCAACGTGTGCATGCTGCGCTGCGGCAAGGAGGCCTACCGCTCCGCCCACGCCATCGTGAAGGCGCTGAAGGAGGGCATCACGGCGGCGGGCGGCGATCCGGACATCGTCAACATCACCGAGGACATCAGCCACCAGAGCGCCACCGACATCATGACCGCCAAGGGCCTGGTGGATCTGCTGATCCCCCGTGGCGGCGCGGGGCTGATCCGCTCCTGCGTGGCAAACGCCACCGTCCCCTGCATCGAGACCGGCACCGGCATCTGCCATGTGTATGTAGATGACAGCGCCGACCTCCAGATGGCGGTGAATATCGTGCTGAACGCCAAGGCCAGCCGCCCCTCCGTGTGCAATGCCGAGGAGGTGCTGCTGGTACACCGCGCCGTGGCGGAGCAGTTCCTGCCCATGCTGAAAAAGGCGCTGGTGAACGACCGGGCCGCGGCGGGTCAGGTACCCGTGGAGCTGCGGCTGGATCAGCGTGCCGCCGCCATCATCCCCGGCACGCCTGCCGGAGAGCGGGACTTTGACACGGAGTTCCTGGACTACATTCTGGCGGTGAAGATCGTGAACAGCGTGGACGAGGCCATCGCCCACATTCTGGCCCACTCCACCGGTCACAGCGAGTGCATCGTCACGGAGACGGCGGAGCATGCCCAGCGGTTCGTTGACGAGACCGACAGCGCGGCGGTGTATGTGAACGTGTCCACCCGGTTCACCGACGGCGGCGAGTTTGGCCTGGGCTGCGAGATGGGCATCTCCACCCAGAAGCTCCACGCCCGGGGCCCCATGGGACTGGATGAGCTGAGTACCTATAAGTACATCATCAAGGGCAGCGGACAGGTGCGGTAAATCTAAATGGAAAAGGACGGCGGAAGCCGTCCTTTTTTTGTGGAAAGATTTTGTGTCTGTGGCGCAAAGGGTTTTGTGGCTGCGGCCACGAGGAAAGAGTTTTGCCCTCCGGGGCGACTTACTTTTGCCCATGGTGGCAAAAGTAAGCAAAAACACCACTTAAACCTGCGGTTTAAGAATCCGCGCACGCTGTCCATACTGCGAATTTGTGACCCTTTACCGCGCGTTTACAGCAGATGGTGGATATCGCTGCGTATGACGTATCGTCTGTCCTTCTTGCGCCGCTGCCGCTGATGCGCATCAACGGTAGGGAACGGATCGTTGTACGGCGGGCCGACAGGGTCGTCGGCCCCTACGCAGCGACCGTCGAAAATTGTCCGTAGGGGCGGACGACGAGCGCTGTGGAGCGCAGCGGAACGAGTGCCCTTGAGGTATCCGTCCACACGATAGACACACAATGTCCTCCTCCGTACCAGTCAGCGGCAGCGGCGTCGGGGCGCGAAACATCCCAAAACGGGCGGACAGGGTCGTCCGCCCCTAAAAAGGCGAAGACGAAAAAGCAGGACACGGAAATATCCGTGTCCTACTTTTTTGGAAAATCATATCAGCGCTGGCCCTTGTCGTAGGGGATACCCTCTGCCTTGGGGGCGCGGGACTTCTTGGAGGTGAAGGCCAGCACCACCAGCGAAATGATGTAGGGCATCATGTTATAGAGCTGGCTGGGCAGGTTCAGCGCCTTCAGGAAGTCGAAGCCGGTATACACGTTGGACAGGGCGCGGAACAGGCCGAACAGCAGCGCCGCCAGCGCGATGCGGGTGGGCTTCCACTGGCCGAAGATCATGACCGCCAGAGACAGGAAGCCGAAGCCGGCCACGCCGTACTCAAACCGCCACTCGGACACGCCGGCGGTGATGAACACGATGCCGCCCAGACCGCCCAGCATGCCGGAGATCAGCACGCCCGCCCAGCGCATCTTGTACACGTTGATACCCACGGAGTCCGCCGCCTGGGGATGCTCGCCGCAGGCCATGAGGCGCAGGCCGAAGCGGGTCTTATACAGCACCACATAGGCCGCCACCAGCAGCAGGAACGCCACCAGCATGAACCAGCTGAACTCGAAGGAGCCGATGTTCGTCAGGAACGCCTTCTTGGCGCCGGCGTACTGGATGGTGGAGGACACGTCGTCGGGGTTGGCCGCGGTATTGATGGCCTTGACGATAACGGTAGCGCCCGCCGTACCCAGCATGTTCAGTGCCGTACCGACGATGGTCTGATCCGCCTTGAAGTTGATGCAGGCCACGGCCAGCAGGCTGGAGTACACCGTACCGGCCAGCGCCGCCGCCAGCAGCACCACCAGCAGCATGGCAAAGGCGGAGGAGTCGGTGGGCATATAGCGCATAGCCAGCGCACCGCCCAGAGCGCCCATAATCATGACGCCCTCCAGACCCAGATTGATAACGCCGGAGTGCTCGGAGAAGCAGCCGCCCAGTGCCACAAGGATCAGCACGGAGGCGAAGGTCAATGTATATTGCAGCAGCAGTACCATTACTGATCGCCTCCTTTCCCGGTGTCAGAGGCCGCAGGCGTATCGGCCTGCTCCTTCTTCTCCTTGGCCGCCAGCTTTTCCTCGCGCTTGGCGATGGCGGAATTCATGGCGTACTTCATGAACAGCACGAAGCCGCACAGATAGATGATGATGGCAGAGATCAGATCGGAGATCTGGGCGCAGTACATGCTCTTATCCACATACGCGCCGCCGGCGGTGATATGCTGGATGAAGAAGGAGGCAAGGATCGCGCCGAAGGGGTTCAGACCGCCAAGGAAGGCGGCGGCGATGCCGTTGAAGCCCATGCCGGGGACCGTGGAGGTGGAGCACTGCCACTGCTCATAACCCGTCAGGTACAGCATGGCGGCGCCCAGACCGGCCAGCGCACCGGAGATCACCAGCGTCAGGATGATGTTGCGCTTTTCGGCCATGCCGCAGTACTTGGCGGCGTTCTTGTTGCCGCCGGTGGCCCGCAGCTCATAGCCGAAGCGGGTCTTTTCCAGCACCACCCACACCAGCACCGCGATAATCACGGACAGGGGCAGCGCCAGACCCACATACTGGTTGCCGTTAAAGAGACTTCCCAGACCGAGGGAGGGCAGGATGGCCGCGGCGTTCTTGTGGGACAGCACATAGGTGTAGGGGCTGGTGTCTTCCTTCACCAGCGTCAGCAGCATATTGGTCAGATAGAGGACGATCCAGTTCAACATGATGCCGGAGATGACCTCGTTAACGTTGCAATAGGACTTCAGCAGACCGGAGATCGCGCCCAGCAGACCGCCGCCCACCATGGCCAGCAGCATGCAGGGCAGCCAGCCCCAGCCCCATGCCAGCGCGGCATACAGGCTCAGCGCCACGCCGATGCAGTACTGTCCGGCGGCGCCGATATTGAACAGACCCACCTTATAGGCGAACAGGATGGACAGCGAGCACATCAGCAGCGGTGCGGTCTTGACCAGCGTGTTGCCCAGATATTTCGCCTGCGTCTCAGGCTTGCTGTATGTCATGAAGTTCTTCATGACGGCGGCGATAGCCTCGCTGGCGCCGTCGGGGTTGATGAACAGCAGCACCACATAGCCGATCAGCAGGCCCAGGATCACGCAGACCAGAGACGCCAGCAGGGACTGCACGCCGTTATTCTTGAGGATGTTTTTCTTCATGCCTTCACCTCATCTCTCTTGGCGCCCGCCATGTAAAGGCCCAGCTCCTCCTGCGTGGTCTTTTTCGGGTCAAGCTCGCCCACGATCTCGCCCTCGTACATGACAAGGATGCGGTCGGGCACGTCCATGACCTCGTCCAGCTCCAGAGAGACCAGCAGCACAGCCTTGCCCTCGTCACGCTGGGCCACCAGCTGCTTGTGGATATACTCGATGGCGCCTACGTCCAGACCGCGGGTAGGCTGCACCGCCACCAGCAGCTCGGGATCCTTGTCGATCTCGCGGGCCACGATGGCCTTCTGCTGGTTGCCGCCGGACATGCTGCGGGCCGCGGTGATGGGGCCCTGACCGCTGCGGACGTCGTACTGGTCGATGAGCTTTTCGGCGTATTTGCGGATGTTGTCCCGGCGCAGGAAGCCCGCCTTGCTGGTAAACTCCGGCTCGAAATACCGCTGGAGCACCAGATTGTCCTCCAG
>CAKTZN010000137.1 GCA_934635545.1 uncultured Oscillospiraceae bacterium
ACGGTGTAGCCGAAATAGCTCTGCAGCGTCTCCAGATCGCCCCGGTCCCATGCCACCTCGATGGCGTGGCGGATGGCCCGCTCCACCCGGGAGGGTGTGGTGTGGAACCGCTTCGCCACCTCCGGATACAGCACCTTGGTGACGGCGTTGATCACGTCCATGTTCTGCACGGTGATAATGATGGCCTCGCGGACATACTGATAGCCCTTGATGTGGGCCGGGATGCCCACCTCGTGGATGATGGCCGTCACCTCCGCCTCAAGGGACGGCCGCGCCAGCGCGGCGCTCTCCGGCTCCACCGCCTCGCGGATCCGCTCCAGCAGGGACTCCACATGGGCCGGCTTGGGGATGAAGTACCAGGCGCCAAGCTGCATGACCTCCTGCACCATATTCTGGCTGCAAAACGCGGACAGTACAATGGTCTTTACACTCTTTGGCATTTTCTGAAGCAGGCTGATGCCGTCCAGACCCGGCAGGATCACGTCCATCACGACCACGTCGGGCCTCGTCTGCTGGATCAACGCCCATGCCTCTTCGCCGTCGCCAGTCTCACCTACGACACGGAATTCGCCTGTTTCTTCCAGTGTCCGGCGCAGCAGTAATCGAAATTCTTCGCTGCTGTCGGCCAGCAGGATCTTGGGGTTGTTTTCCATTACTCTCTCGTTCCTCTCTCATAAACTTGCAGGACGCGTTTCGTGATATTCCACAGATTATCGCCTTGCTGCATAATAAATTACCAGAATCCTTCATCGTTTTCAAGGAATTTTTGTCGAGCCCAAACAAAAATTCAGAAAATACGTTCGACAATTCCGGGAAAATCTGGAAATTTTCACCTGACGGCCGTTTTCCGCCCCCGAAGCGCGCCCTCCCGCGGGAAAAATTCCGTTTCAGGACTGGAAAAGCCCCCGGATATGGCGTATAATGGAGATTAACTATCTGTATCACGAGGTGCATGTACCATGGAAGAAGTACGCAGCTTTGGCTATATCTGTCCCAAATGCGGCAAGGCGGTGCTGGGCAGCCGCAGCGCCTTCGCCCTGCAGGCCGCCGCCGTGCGCATCGGCTGTGAATGCGGCGAAAGTGAGCTGGAGATCCAGACCGACGGCGTGAAGTTCCGGCTGTGGGTGCCCTGCGGCCTGTGCGGCGGCACCCATCAGGCGGAGGTGGACGTGGGCGCCATCCTGACGGGCCGCGGCGTGGGCCTGGCCTGTCCGGAGACGAAGCAGCTCTGCTGCTACGCCGGGGACACCGCCCAGGTGCAGCGCGCCATGGAGGAGCTGGCCATCCGGGCGGAGAAGGAAAAGTGCGAGGAAAAGGAAGCCTTTACCGATAACGTCATCATGTACGAGGTGCTGTCCGAGCTGAAGGACATCGCCGCCCGGGGCGGCATCCGCTGCTCCTGCGGCAGCACGGAGTACGGCATCCAGGTACACCGGGACGCGGTGGATCTCGTCTGCCGCCGCTGCGGCGGCAAGCTGCGGCTCCCCGCCGGAACGGACGAGGATCTGGACCGCCTGTGCTGCCAGATGACGCTGACCATCCGGGGTGCGGAATGAGCGGTATCATCATCTCCTTCGCCCTGTTTCTGGGAGCGATGGTGGCCTGCCTCATCTCGGGCCGGAGTTTCCTGTGGGCGCTGGGTCTGGGATTGGTGCTGTTCACGCTCCACGGCCGCAGACAGGGACACACCCTGCGCTCCATGTGGGCCATGGCCTGGACCGAGGGTCGCCGGGTGCTGATCGTGCTGCGGATCTTTGTGTTCATCGGGGCCATCACCGCCCTGTGGCGGGCCAGCGGCACCATCGTATTCTTTATCTATTACGGCGTGCAGGCCATCTCCCCCAAGCTGTTCGTGCTGGTGGCTTTTCTGCTGACGGCGCTGATCTCCTACGCCCTGGGCACCTCCTTCGGCGTGGTGGGCACGGCGGGCATCGTGCTGATGGCCCTGGCCCGCTCCGGCGGCGTCAGCGAGGCGGTGACGGCGGGCGCCGTCCTGTCCGGCGCGTATTTCGGTGACCGGTGCTCCCCCGCGTCCTCCTCCGCCGCGCTGGTGGCGGCGGAAACGAGGACGGCGCTGTACGACAACCTGCGGAACATGTTCCGTACCGGCGTGCTGCCGGTGGCACTGACCGTTATCGTATACGGCGTGCTGTCGGTGCGCCATCCCATCACCGCGGTGGACGAGAGTTTGCTGCAGGCCCTGCGGGACAGCGCCGTCATCTCCCTGTGGGCGCTGCTGCCTGCGGTGATCATGCTGGCGCTGCCCCTTGTCCGGGTGCCGGTGCTGATCAGCATCGGACTCAGCGTGGCGGCGGCGGGCGCGGTCAGCGTCCTGGTGCAGGACATGACGGTGTGGGACATGCTGAAAACCGCCCTGCTGGGCTACTATCCCGCCGCGGGGCAGCTAAAGGACATCCTCTCCGGCGGCGGCATCGTCTCCATGGCCAAGCCTGCGGCGCTGGTGTTCACCACCGGGCTGCTGGCGGGCTTGCTGGAGGGCACCGGCGTGCTGAAGGGCGCGGCGGGACTGGTGGAAAGGCTGGCGAACCGCTGCGGCCGCTTTGCCGCCTCGGCGGCGGTGAGCCTGGGCGCGGCCATGATCTTCTGCAACCAGTCGGTGGCCATCGTCATGGGCAACCAACTGCTGCACCGCTGCTATACCGACCGCAATGAGCAGGCGGTGGACATGGAGAACAGCGGCGTGGTACTGTCGGCCCTGATCCCCTGGAACATCGCGTGCAGCATCCCCCTGGTGATGCTGGAGGTGGATCAGCGGGCCATCCCCTACGCGGTGCTGCTGTACATGATCCCGCTGGTGTATGGCCTGACGAAACGGTATGTGTACCCCCATAAGGAGAAAAGCGTATGATCTCTCTGCTGGCAAAATGGTGTATCCCCCACCGGGAACGGGTGACGGACGCCGCGGTGCGCCGCGCATGGGGCGCGCTGTGCGGCTTTGTGGGTATCGCCCTGAACCTGCTGCTGTTCGCCGGAAAGCTGGCGGCAGGCAGCCTCAGCGGCTCCATCGCCATCACGGCGGATGCCTTCAACAACCTGTCGGACGCGGGCTCCTCGGTGGTGACGCTGCTGGGCTTCCGCCTGGCGGGGAAGAAGCCCGACGCGGGCCATCCCTTCGGCCACGGGCGGATGGAGTACATCTCCGGCCTGGTGGTGGCGGGCCTGATCCTGCTGATGGGCGCGGAGCTGGCCAGATCCTCGGTGGACAAGATCCTCCACCCGGAGGCGGTGACCTTCTCCTGGCTGGCCTGCGGTATCCTGCTGGCCTCCATTGCCGTGAAGCTGTATATGTATACATATAATAAAGCGGTGGGCAGAAAAATTGATTCCGCCGCCATGGCCGCTACCGCGGCGGACAGCCTCAGCGACACCGCGGCCACCGCCGCCGTGCTGCTGGCCACCGTCGCAAGCCGGTTCATCAGCGTGCCGCTGGACGGCTGGGTAGGCCTGGTGGTGGCGCTGTTCATCCTGTGGTCGGCGGTGCAGGCGGCGCGGGACACCATCAGTCCCCTGCTGGGCCAGGCCCCTGACCCGGCCCTGGTGCGGGAGATCGAGGCGCTGGTGATGGCCCATCCCCAGGTGGTGGGCGTCCACGATCTGGTGGTACACGACTACGGCCCTGGGCGGCGCATCATCTCCCTCCACGCCGAGGTGCCCGCCGACGGCCAGATGCTGGAGCTCCACGATGTCATCGACAACATCGAGTCGGAGCTGGGCCGGAAGCTCCACTGCGAGGCGGTGATCCACATGGATCCCGTGGTGGTGGGCGACCCGGCGGTGACGGCTCTGCACCAGCAGGTGGCGGCACTGGTAAAGACCATCGATCCCCGGCTGACCATCCACGATTTCCGCATCGTACCGGGCCAGACTCACACCAACCTGATCTTCGACGTGGTGATCCCCTTTGACGAGCAGTTGACCCGTCCCCAGGTGGCCCAGAGGGTCTGCCGCCTGGTGGAGGACATGGACGGCCATTACCGGGCCGTGGTGAAGATCGAAAACTCTTATGTGGAATAAGGAGGTATCCCAAATGGACGAGCAGATCCGCAAATTGAAGGAGCTGGTGGACGGCAGCGATAACATCGTGTTTTTCGGCGGCGCGGGCGTCTCCACGGAGAGCGGCATCCCCGATTTCCGCAGCGTGGACGGCCTGTATCACCAGAAGTTCCGCTATCCGCCGGAGACCATGCTGAGCCACAGCTTCTATATGGCCCACAAGGCGGAGTTCTATGAGTTCTACCGGGCGAAGATGCTTGCCCCCGATGCCCAGCCCAACGCCGCCCACCGCAAACTGGCCCAGTGGGAGCAGGAGGGCAGGCTGAAGGCAGTCATCACCCAGAACATCGACGGCCTGCACCAGAAGGCCGGCAGCCATGAAGTGCTGGAGCTCCACGGCAGCGTGCTGCGGAACTACTGTGAGCGGTGCCATAAGTTCTACGGTCTGGACGCCATTCTCCACAGCACCGGCGTGCCCAAATGCACCTGCGGCGGCGACATCAAGCCGGACGTGGTGCTGTACGAGGAGGGCCTGGACGAGGACGTGATGGACAGAGCCCTGCGCTATATCCACGACGCAGATATGCTGATCATCGGCGGCACGTCGCTTGTGGTGTATCCGGCGGCGGGCCTAGTGCGCTACTATCGGGGCCATAAGCTGGTGGTCATCAACAAGGGCACCGTGGGCGCGGACATCGGCGCCGATCTGGTCATCGACGGGCCCATCGGCCAGGTTCTCTCCCAGGTATAAGCTCAGGAAATTTTAGGCTTGACAAATATAGGCGGTCTGGTATAATAAGCAGGTACTCTTGAGAGGCTGACGATTTGCGAGCGTGCTGGAATCGGCAGACAGGCAGGCTTGAGGTGCCTGTGTTCGTAAGGACGTGTGGGTTCAAGTCCCATCGCTCGCACCACCCTCTCAGAAAAGTTGAAAATAATCGAAAAAAAGTATTGACAAATACAAAGGTATCGGTTATAATCAACTACGTTGTTTGCGCGAGTGGTGGAATTGGCAGACTCGCTAGATTCAGGTTCTAGTGCTCACTACGGGCGTGCGGGTTCAAGTCCCGC
>CAKTZN010000138.1 GCA_934635545.1 uncultured Oscillospiraceae bacterium
TGGTGGACATAGCGGCACAGGTACCGCTTCATCTCCAGAGCACTGGACCAGCGCTGGAAGGCGAACATGGTCTGCCAATACAGCCAGAAGTTGGTGCTCCAGAAGGAATCCGGCAGCACATCGGAGATCTTCTTGTCCTCCAGATCCTTTTCCGGGGTCATAAACAGCTTGGACAGCGCCATGGCGGAGTCCTTGTCCAGCTTGAACTGCTTGTCGGTGTGGGCATCCTCGCCGCGATTCACACTGGCGCGGCACAGCGAGTAGTTGGGGTCGTGCTTGTTGAGCCAATAATATTCATCCAGAACAGAGACACCCGGTGTCTCGATGGAGGGGACATCGCGGAAGGTATCCCACATGACCTCGAAATGGTTGTCCATCTCACGGCCGCCCCGCATAAAGAAGCCCTTGGTGATGTCCTTGCGGCCGTCGCAGCTGCCGCCTGCCAGATCCAGTTTTTCAAATACGTGGATGTGCTCACCCTTCATCTGCCCGTCACGGACCAGATAAAAAGCCGCTGTCAGGCCGGCAAGGCCGGTGCCGATGATATAAGCCGATTTTTTGTCCACATCCTTGGGCTTTTCGGGATGGGCAAAGGATTCGTAAGTGCCAGCAGAATAATACATAACAAAACCTCCTGTTGTTTTTTGTTTTTCTTTTGATGGCTTCATTATAGCGTTTCCCGTCCGGCTTACAATAAACAGAAAAAACTCCGTGATAAAAGTCTTATCACGGAGCCGCAATGTGTAAAAAATATAATCAGATTCGCAAAAATGATAAAAATCAAAATTGGAAACGGGAGAGCGCTGCCGACACAGAGCCTTTGATGAGCCTGGCCAGTCTGTCCACGATCTGCTGCGGGTCCTCCCGCATATCGCCTTTGATCCAGTCCAGCATCAGCCCGATAAAAATGTATGAATAGATCTGGGCGATAAACTGCTTGTCCTCGTCCCGCACCTTCATTTCACCGACTTCTTCATTGATCACATCCAGCAAAAGCCGGTCAACCAGCGGCTGCAGGTATTTTTCCACCTGTTCTCGGTGGACGCAGCGGTAAACATTCAGAATAAAGGGCTTGTTATCCTGTACCGCCTCGAAGATCTGTAAAAAACCCTGCTGCCATGTTTCATAAGTCTTCTTTTCATCCAGCGCTCTCTTGGCGTCTTCCAGGCAGGACCATTCCACAAGATCGTAAATATCCTTGAAGTGGTAATAAAAGGTCATGCGGTTGATGCCGCAGTCCTCGGCAATGTCATTGATGGTGATTTTGGTCAGCGGCTTTTTCAGCAGCAGATTCTTCAGCGACTGCTCCAAAGCGCGCTTCGTTACCTGTGACACAGTAGTGTGCTCCTTTCCTGCATGATGGGTCTCACAGCATTTCTTGAAATGTGGACATGATGCGTTTTTTGTATATAAGGCCATGCTATCCCTCCTGTTTCGTATGGCCTTACATCAGAGTCAGATACATTTCTTATTTTACAGCAAAAAGTGAAACCTCGCAAGTAAACTATTTGTGACCAAGCACTTTGACATATCCGATTGGGTCATCCCATTTTTGCAGGTGGCACGGAAGAACAATTTGGCCAACCGCAATTTTCTGCAGCACTTTTTTCATCGTATGAGCCAGCCGGATCGTTCCTGCCGTGCCGCCTTCTACATTCAAGGAAGAACGGCAGGGTAGAGGAGGCGCCGTTGAAAACAAAGAACGCCTACCGCACCCTGCCACTCTCGGCAGACGTGATAGACGTACTCTGAAATAGACCCGAAAAAATCTGTGAGGGAACTGTGAACTTTTCTCTCCCATCGGCAGAGATTTTCAGGTTCATTTTGGGTCGCCGTGGGAGAATGGGCGCAAATGGAGGTGAGAAGCCATGCGTATCCTGATCGCGGAAGATGAAGTGACCATCGCTCGTGCGCTGAAGGTCATGCTGGAAAAGAACAAATACGCTGTGGATCTGGTGCACAACGGGAACGATGCCCTGGACTACATACAGGCTGTCGTCTATGATGCGCTGGTGCTGGACATCATGATGCCGGGAATGGACGGCATCGAAGTCCTGAAAGCCGCCCGCGGGTCGGGAAACACCACACCGGCCCTGTTCCTGACGGCCAAGGCGGAGGTGGCCGACCGGGTGGCCGGTCTGGACGCCGGGGCAGACGACTACCTGCCCAAGCCCTTTGCCGCCAGCGAGTTTCTGGCCCGCGTCCGCGCTCTGACCCGGCGCAGTAACACCTATGCTTCGTCTGCACTCCGTTTTGGAAATGTCACATTGGATTGCAGCCAATATTTGCTGAAAACCATTTTGGGGGAAGTGCGGCTGAATAACAAGGAATATCAACTCATGGAACTGTTTTTGCGCCATCCCAGACAGGTGTTTTCGTCGGAACACCTGATGGAAAAGGTATGGGGCCTGGACAGCGAAGCGGAGATGGATGTGGTCTGGACATATATTGGCTTTCTGCGGAAGAAGCTCCGGCAGATCGGCGCGGATATTGAAATACGTACCATCCGCGGGGCGGGCTATGCCTTGGAGGAAAAGCCATGCTGAAAAAGA
Organism: uncultured Oscillospiraceae bacterium; assembly: GCA_934635545.1. GTDB lineage: Bacteria > Bacillota > Clostridia > Oscillospirales > Oscillospiraceae > Vescimonas. The sequence continues at coordinate 2,553 of CAKTZN010000138.1, forward strand.
TGCGCTGGCGCTTCATCGGTGCGGCAATGGCGGCGTTTACGGCGGTGGTCCTGACGCTTTTGTGCTTTGTGAATCTGTGGAACTATCATAGCGTGACAAACCAACAGGATGAAGCACTGACGCGGCTTATGGAGGTAGAGAATCAGCAGATGCCCTTTTCTCCCGGCCGGGGTGCGCCGCCTTTTGATGATTGGTCGCATTTTTCCCCCGAAGTGCAATATTCTCTGCGGTTCTTCTCCGTTCACTATGATACCGACGGCACGGTTTTGCGGGTGAATCAGGATTATATCGCTTCCATCTCCGAAAGCGACGCCGAAACCTATGCGGACGCAGTACTGGAAAGCGGAAAAACGCATGGATATGAAAGCGGCTATCGCTATCTGGTCGATACAACAGAGGACGAAACGGTGGTGCTGTTTCTGAACTCCGAGCGGGAGATTCAGACCATGCGGTCGCTGCTGTGGATCACGCTGTCCATCGCCAACCTGTGCCTTGCGGTAGTGTTTGGTCTTGTCGTTCTTTTTTCCCGCCGGGCCATCACGCCGTACCTGAAAAACATGGAGGTGCAGAAGCAGTTCATCACCAACGCCAGCCATGAGCTGAAAACGCCCCTGACCGCCATCTCCACCAGCGCCGACGTGCTGGCCATGGAGCACGACGGCGATGAATGGGTACACAACATTCAGGTGCAGTCCGGGCGGCTTGCAAAGCTCATCACCAGCCTTGTGGCCCTCTCTCGACTGGATGAAGAAAATCCGTTTCCCGTCCGCACGGAATTCTCTCTCAGCGATGCTCTCTGGGAGATCAGTGAGCCGTTCGTGTCTCTGGCGCAGGCAAAGGGGAAAACCTACACACAGGACATTGCGGACGGACTGACCGTGACCGGCGATCGGTCAGCCGTCCAGCAGATGGTGTCCATCCTGCTGGACAACGCCCTCAAGTATTCTCCCGACGGCGGCAGCATTTCCCTGACTGCCCGGCGCAGCGGGAAAAAGGCAGAGATCACTGTGTCCAATACCGTGGACATGGCGCGGCCCATCGACACCGGCCGCCTGTTTGACCGCTTCTACCGTGCAGATGAGTCCCACTCCAGCGCCGTCAGCGGCACAGGCATCGGCCTTTCCATCGTCAAGGCCACGGTGGAAGCCCACGGCGGAACCATCTTGGCCAGACAGGAGGGCTGCGTCATGATGTTCACGGCACGGCTTTAAAGAGACATGGCGCTCATTGAACAATGCCTTCAAAGAAGGCGTTGTTCAATTTTTGTTCATCCCTTTTTTCAAGCTCATTTCAAGTCCGTCCGTTACCATCTCCGAGATACCTGATATCACAGGCAAGGAGGTAATACGATGATAGAAGTTTCCCATCTCACCAAGTATTACGGCAGCTTTCTGGCGGTGGATGACCTGTCCTTTACCATTCCGGACGGGCATGTCTACGGCTTTCTCGGCCCCAACGGGGCAGGGAAGTCCACCACCATGAACATCATGACCGGCTGTCTGTCCCCCACGGATGGAAAGGTCACCATCGACGGCCACGACATTCTCACCGAACCGGAGGCGGCCAAGCGCTGCATGGGCTATCTGCCGGAGCAGCCGCCGCTGTACCTGAACGAGACGCCGTGGGAGTACCTGACCTTTGTGGGGGAGGCCAAGGGTCTGCGGGACGGCGCGCTGCATGACCAAATCGAAAGCGTCATGGAGCGGACAAAGATCACAGAGATGGGCGACCGCCCCATCTCCGCCCTGTCCAAAGGCTACAAGCAGCGCGTAGGCATAGCCCAGGCGCTGCTGGGCGACCCGAAGGTGGTCATTCTGGACGAGCCGACAGTGGGCCTTGACCCCCTGCAGATCATCGAGATCCGCGACCTGATCCGTCAACTGGGGGAAAAGCACACGGTGATCCTCAGCTCTCACATCCTCTCGGAGGTGCAGGCCATCTGCGACAAGGTGCTGATCATCTCCCGCGGAAAGCTGGTGGCCTATGACGACACAGAAAAGCTGGTGGCCAACGGCAGGACCACGCTGGAGAGCGTGTTCCTGGAGCTGACCGAGGGCCAGCTGCTGGACGACGGGGAGGTGAAGGCATGACGGCAGTCTGGAAGCACGAGCTGCGAAGCTGCGTCCATTCATTGAGCGCGTGGCTCTACTGCGCGTTTATGCTGGCCTTTGTGGGCGTGGGCGCCATGTACTATAACATTCAGTCAGCGGTGGCCAACTTTGAGTATGTGCTGAGCTTTGTGTGCATCGGTCTGGTATTCATCGTGCCGGTGCTGACCATGCGGACGCTGGCGGAGGAACGAAAGCAGAAGACTGACCAGCTTCTGTACTCACTGCCGTTGAAGCTGTGGCACATCATCGCGGGCAAGTATCTGGCGCTGCTGGTGGTCTTTCTGGTGCCGATGGTGATCATCGCCTTTTACCCGCTGGTGTTCTCCCGGTATGGCGAGGTCTATCTGCTGACCTCCTACGGTTCGCTGCTGGCCTTCTTCCTGCTGGGTGCGGCGCTGATCTCTA
>CAKTZN010000139.1 GCA_934635545.1 uncultured Oscillospiraceae bacterium
CCCGCCGCGTCCTTCAGCGCCATGAAATAGGTGGGCTGCTCCGCCACGTTCAGCAGCAGCGGGAAGGTGGCGGTGTACTTCATCTGCTGCACCTGACCCTGGGCGGACTCCATGGCGGAGTACTCCTCCGCGCCGGCCACGGCGTAGAACCGGGTCTCCTTGGTACGCTGGTTGGACAGGATGAAGCCCACGTTGGACTCGTCGGACACCACAGAGGTGATGCCGGTGTACATATACACATCGTCGCCGATGGCGATGTAGTTGTAGCCGTCGGTGGTGACGGTCACCTCACGCTGGCCGAACAGGGAGTTCCAGAAGCCGTTGATATAGGTGCCGTGATAGTCGTACTGCTGGATGATCAGGTCGGCGGTGTAGACGTGATCCACCCAGGTGGGGATGTCCGCCACGCTGTAATACGCCGTTTCACCGGTGACGGCGTTCACCAGCACCGCGCCGGTGATGTCCGTACCGCCGAACAGGCCAATGGTGCGGTCGATCCGGGGACAGACCCACCAGGGGCGGCCCTCCTCGTCGATCTCGAAGGCGGGCTCGTCAAAGAGATAGGTGGGGTAGTGGAAGCGGAGATAGCGGTAGAGGTTGCGGCTGAAATGCTCGGCGGGGGTGTAGCGGATGCCGTCCTGGAGCCGCACCACCTCCACGTTCTGGGTCACCATGTCGATGATCAGGTAGGCGGGCAGACCGGAGGCGCGGTTGTTGAGCCACTTGATGATGTCGCCGTACTGCAATGTGGTGACCCGGACGGGGCGGCCCTTATAGTTGATCTGGGTGTAGTTGTCGGCCACCTCGAACTGGGAGACCATGTCCGCCAGCTCGCCCAGCTTGCGGTTGCCCAGCTTGGCGGCGCTGTCCTTATCCAGCATGGGGATCTGGTCGAAGGAGATCTCCTCCACCTCGGCGGCGAAGTCGCCGGTCTCCACCGTCAGGAGATCCCGGTAGCTGTCGGCCCGGAACACCTGCCAGCCCAGGGCGCTGCCGATCAGCGCGGTGGCTATCAGCGCGACGGCCAGCAGCAGGGGGATCAGGCACTGCTTTTTCAGGAATTTGAAATAGCCCTTAGCGCCGCTACCCTGGAAGCCGGAGGTCAGCACGGCGCACAGGCCGTATACGCCGCACACCAGCAGGGCGAAGGCGTAGAATTCCGGGGCCTTCAGGTTGATGGGGGGCAGGGCGATGTAGAAATACGCCGCGGCGAACACCAGCGTGATGGCCAGGTTCAGTACCGTGCGGCCAAAGGGGGTGCCGATGGCCTTGCGGGGCTTGGGGGCATGGCCCTCCCGGTGGAAGGGGTTCTGGCCCTTGAAGCCCTGAAAATTGGGGTCGTTCCAGTTGGTATTCATAGGTGCTCCTTTCGGTGTGTGGGGATACGGTGTTGGCGGGGCGTCGGGACGCCCCGCGGTATCATGCGCCGCGTGTGGAGGCGGCTTTCTCTTTCCGCAGCTTCCGTGCCAGCCAGACCGTCAGCGCCAGCAGGGCGGCCTCCAGAGCAATCCATACCGGCCAGCCGCCGGATGACGCGGCCTGCATGGCGCGGTTATAGTCATCCAGGGTGAAGATATCCTGTGCATCGGTGCGCAGGGCTGCCAGCGGGCCGCTGCCGCTCTCTGCGAAGGTTTTGGCCCAGGGTGTCTGCATACGGAAATGGATCGTCTGGCCCGCCTGCAGAGACTGCATGGCCGCCGGGGACAGGCTCTCGCTGACGGCGCTGGGGACGGACAGCGTGCCGTCCGGGTCAGTGACGCGGATCGACCATGTGCTGCCGCCTGTTTCGCATATGACCTCCGCCACGGCTGCGGTCATCTCCTGGGTATCGCTTTCCGCCAGATGGCCGTTCTTCCAGACCATCACCATGTTTCCGGCAAGGCCCAGCATGATGACAAGGATCAGGCCCAGGGCGAGTTTGGTTTTCATAGGCGGCTCCTTTCTGGGGGCATTTCGCGCTCCGGCGCGAGGTACTTTTGGCCGCTGTCCCAAAAGTACCCAAAAAGACAGCTTGAAACCGCAGGTTTCAAGACTTCCTGCACGCTGTTCTGCATTGTAAATTTGCAGCCTTTTACCACGCGTTTGCGGGAGATGGTCGTTATCGTTGCGTATGACGCATTGACTTTCCTCTTGCGCCGCTGCCGCTCATGCTCCCAACGGTAGAACCCAAAGCGTTGTTCGGCGCAGGCATCAGCGGCAGCGGCGCTGATGAAGAGACAATTCGATGACGAAACGTAAACAGATATCTCCCGCGAACGTGCGGCAGGCAGTTTCAGCTTTATACAGTGTATAGCGCGCCGGGAGGTGAAGGAACCGGAGGTTCCTTCCGGTGCTTTTGCCTACTTTTGTCACTGTTGACAAAAGTAGGTCGCTCCGGGGAGCGAAACACCCCATCGATATCTCCATTATACCCTACCACCGGCCCTCTTGTACAGCAATTTCAGGTTGCGATTTTGTTTTTCTCCCATTTTTGCCGCGATTTCAGACTGCATGGGGCGTTCATAAATTGTTTACACAAAACGTCAAAGAAAGTCAAATTTACCTATTGACATTATGGGCAGGCAGGTGTATCATACAGGTAAAGGTCAAAGAAAGGCAAAGTCAAACAAAGGAGGACGAGGAAATGGGTATCTCGGATGTGATCGCCAGCTTTATCCAATCGGCGTTGGAGGAGACGGACGGTGTGCTGGAGCTGCAGCGCAGCGATCTGGCCCAGCGGTTCAACTGCGTGCCCAGCCAGATCAACTATGTGATGTCCACCCGCTTCTCCCCGGAGCACGGCTACATTGTGGAGAGCCGCCGGGGCGGCAACGGCTACATCCGGATCACCCGGGTGCGGACAGACCGCAAGACGCTGCTGATGCACGTCATCAACTCCATCGGCGATGAGCTGGACGCCGCCAGCGCCCGGGCCATCGTGCAGAATCTGGTGGACAGCGAGGCCATCTCCGCCGAGGCGGGCCGGTCTCTGCTGGCGGGAACCGGCGACCGGGCCCTGCACCGGGTGGACAAGAGCTGCCGCGACATGCTGCGCTCGGATATTTTCAAACAGGTATTGATCCATTTGGTTTGATTTTCCAAAAGGAGGTTATGATTTATGAAATGTGAACGCTGTGGCCAGAGAGAAGCCACTTTCTATTACCAGAGCAATATCAACGGCAGGGTGACACAGGTGCATCTGTGTCCCGAATGCGCGGCGGAGCTGGGCTATACCAGAGGAATGAGCAACAGCTTCCGTTCCTTCCGCCGCAGCTTCTTCGATCCCTTCTCACTGCTGGAGGATTTCGGCATGCTGTCCAACCGCATGACCGAGTTCCCGGCACCGCTGGAGGAGGCGGCCCGCGCCGCCGCCGGCATCGAGGATACCGCCGATACCCCCGCCGGACTGGTGGGCCGGGACGAGGCGGTGCAGCTCCAGAAGGAGCGTGAGCGCAACGCGCTGGAGAACCAGTTGAAGGCCGCCGTGGACAGCGAGAACTACGAAGAGGCGGCGAGACTGCGGGATGAGCTGAAGAAGCTCTCCGCGTAAGGCGCAAGAAACGAACAAAAGGATGTGACCATTTATGAATGAGAATAAATTTACACCCCGTGCGGAAGAATCCCTGCGTCTGGCGCAGGAGGCGGCCCAGGATCTGGGCCATGGCTATGTAGGCTGCGAGCATCTGCTGCTGGGCCTGCTGCGTGAGGAGGAGGGTATCGCCCACCGGGTGCTGTCCGAATACGGCCTCACCGACGAGATGATCACCGGTATCCTGCAGCGCAGCGTGGGCCAGGGCAGCGCCGGAGAGGCGCCCAGTCAGGGCCTGACGCCCCGCGCCAAGAGCGTCATCGAGCTGGCGGTGGGCGAGTCCCACCGGATGGGCGCCGGATATATCGGCACCGAGCATCTGCTGATGGGCCTGCTGCGTGAGGGCAGCAACATGGCCGTGCGCATCCTGCGCACCGTGGGCGTAGATCCCCGGAAGATGTACGCCAGCGTGCAGCAGAAGCTCAGCGAGAGCTCACCCCACACCGTGACCAGCGGCGCGAACACCGCCAACAAGGAGAACAAGAAGACCGGCAAGACGCTGGAGGAATTCACCCGCGACCTGACCGAGGCCGCCCGTCAGGGCAAGCTTGACCCCGTCATCGGCCGTGACAAGGAGATCCAGCGTGTGGTCCAGATCCTGTCCCGCCGCACCAAGAACAACCCCGTGCTGATCGGTGAGCCCGGCGTGGGCAAGACCGCCATCGCCGAGGGGCTGGCCCAGCGGATCGCCGCCGCCGACGTGCCGGAGGAGCTGCTGAACAAGAAGCTGCTGAGCCTTGACCTCAGCGGCATGGTGGCCGGTACCAAGTACCGTGGCGAGTTTGAGGAGCGTATCAAGAACGCCCTGGACGAGGTGAAGAAGGACGGCAACGTGATCCTGTTCATCGACGAGCTGCACACCATCGTGGGCGCAGGCTCCGCCGAGGGCGCCGTGGATGCCGCCAACATCATCAAGCCCGCCCTGGGCCGCGGCGAGATCCGCGTGGTGGGCGCCACCACCCTGAACGAGTACCGCAAGTACATCGAGAAGGACGCCGCCCTGGAGCGCCGGTTCCAGCCTGTCACCGTGGGTGAGCCCTCCGCCGAGGACACCGTGGCCATTCTGAAGGGCCTGCGGGACAAGTATGAGGCCCACCATAAGCTGACCATCACCGACGAGGCGCTGGACGCCGCCGTGTCCCTGTCCCGCCGGTACATCAACGACCGGTTCCTGCCGGATAAGGCCATCGACCTGATGGACGAGGCCGCCTCTCAGGTGCGCATGAAGGCGGAGAGCGCCTCCCCCGACCTGAAGTCGCTGGAGGAGAAGATCGCCGCGCTGCGCCGTGAGAAGTCCGAGGCCATCACCGCCCAGGACTATGAGAAGGCCGCCCAGCTCCGGGACATCGAGAAGAATTACACCGATCAGGTGGAGATCGAGCGGGACAACTGGCGCAGGAAGCTGAGCCAGAACCGGGGCAC
>CAKTZN010000140.1 GCA_934635545.1 uncultured Oscillospiraceae bacterium
CCTCCGGACTTGACAGTTTTCCCTTTTGTGATAGTATGGAGTGGATTTATCGTATCTCGCAAGATCTGTGACAGGAGGCGCTATGAATAAGCCTTTTATCCGAAAAATACTTGAAGTGACGCTTGCGGTGCTGCTGGTGGTGTGCATCGCCCTGCTGACGTTTTACTTCGTCAACTGCTATCAGGCGAAGAAGCTGGTAGAGGCGATTAAACAGAAAGATATCTCGAAGGTGGAGTGTATTGTGGAGAAATATCCCCGTTGTGTCAATACGTTTCCGTCAGTGAGTTCACCTTGGTGGCGAGCCGTAATGGGCATAGTGGCTGATTTTCCACTGGTAGAAGCGTGCGGGGTCGGAGATACAGAAATTGTCAGATATCTTATAGAACACGGCGCGGATGTGAACTGCGATGATGGTTATTCGCCGTTGAGCGTGACACTTATTGGAAAACCGGAAGGCTGGCGCGATACATTTTACTATTTGATCGACTGCGGAGCGAATGTGGACTACATAACGGCGTCCCACACAACAGCTGTGGAGGATGCCGTAAGATACAAGTATTGCAAGAGCAATGTCGATATAGAAGATGTGTGCGACGTTGTCCGTTATTTGCTGGAGCATAGTGCACCCAATAAGAATGACGTTATGGTTGCGCTTCGCCGATGCGCAGAGCAAGACAGCCGCAGCATCCCGGTCATGAAAGTATTGATGGAAGAAGGGTATATAGGGGTCAATGATACGGACTCGGGCTGCATTACACCGTTAATGGTTGCGGCGGCCTATGGCGATGCCGAAACGGTCGAATACCTGCTGTCGTGCGGCGCGGACGTAGATGCCGTGGATGATGACGGCGAAACGGCAATAGACTGGGCCGAGAGAAACGGGCGAACCGACATTGTGTTATTGCTGAAAGACCACAAAGAAACCATTCCCGATTGAACAGAGGTCAACTATGGACAAGCTTGCCAGACAAGTGGATATTCACCATGCCGTGATGCAGGGCAGCTATTTTGCCGGTTTCTCCGCCATATGGGGCTTCGGGCCGGTGCTGCTGCTGTACTGGGGGCTGAGCAACAGCGCGCTGGGCGTGATCACGTCCCTGGCGCTGCTGCTGCCGCTGCTGATCCAGCCGGCGCTGGCCTCTCTGTCGGACGCCGATCCCCGGTGGACCAGCCGCCGCCTGGCGCTGGTGCTGTCGCTGATCACGCTGGCGGCGGCAGTGGCCATGATGCTGCCGGAGCACAAGACGGTGCTGCTGGTCAGCTACGCCGTCATCGGCGTGACGCTGGTGTCCACGTCGCCGTTCTTCAACAGTATGGTGATGGAGTACCATCTGCGGGGCGTCAGCGTAAACTACGGTATCGGCCGGGGCACCGGCTCCACCACCTATGCCATCGTGGCGCTGGTGATGGGCTTTGTGCTGGAGCGCCGCAGCCCCACGGTGATCCTGCCGGTGCTGCTGGCGGCGCTGGCGGTGCAGATCGTGTCCATCTGGAGCTTCCGCTATCCGCTGCCGCCCGCGCCCGCAAATCAGGAGGGTGAGCCGCCCCAGGTGCTGGGGGTATGGGGCCTGCTGCGGAAGTATCCGGCCTTTCCGGTGATGCTGGTGGGCTGCGCCCTGCTGCAGGGCGGCCACAACGCCTGCAATACCTATATGATCCACATCGCCAACAAAGCGGGGGCGGGCGAGAGCCTGATGGGCATCGTTCTGGCGGCGTCGGCCTTTACAGAGCTGCCCGCCATGGCGCTTTTTCCCCGGATGCACCGCCGGTTCAGCCTGCGGACGCTGTTTTTGGTGTCCGCCGCCGCCTTCGTGGCGAAGAACGTGCTGTTCCTGCTGACCCAGTCGCCGGTGCTGCTGTACATCGCCTCGGCGCTGCAATTCTTTGAGTTCGGCATCTTCCTGCCGGCCACGGTGTACTACGCGGCGGAGACGCTGGACGCGGCCAATCAGGCCAAGGGTCAGGGGCTGATCCATGTGTTTTCCAACGGCGTGGGCCCGGCGGCGATGACCGCCATCGGCGGATGGCTCATCGACCGCGCGGACATCAACGTCATGCTGGCGGCCATGGCCGCCGCGGCGCTGGCAGGCTTTTTCGTGGTGGCGCTGGCCACCTCGCGGCATTTTGACAAGAGGAGCGTAGAGAAATGATCCATTCCTTTCTGACAGTGGGCCAACAGGTACTGATCCTGTTTGCCCTGATGGCGGTGGGCTTTGTGCTGGGCAAGGCCAAGCTGATGGATGACCGGGGCAGCCTGGCCATGACGAATCTGGTGATGTACGCGGTGTCCCCCTCCATGATGGTGGTGGCCTTCCAGCGGGAGAGGGACACGGCGGATCTGCATAACTTTCTGATGTGCCTGCTGCTGTCGGTGGCCGTTCACGCCTTCAGCATCCTGCTGGCCCGGCTGCTGATCCGGGGCAGGGACAGCACCGCCGGAATTCTGCAGTTCGGCACGGTGTTCTCCAACTGCGGCTTTATGGGCTATCCCCTGATGCTGGCCATGCTGGGCAGCATCGGCGTGTTCTACGGCTCGGCCTATGTGGTGGTGTTCACGGTGCTGGCGTGGACGGCGGGCATCTATATGGTCACCCACGACGCGGGAAAGCTGAGCTGGAGGCACATCCTGCTGAACCCCGGCATGCTCAGCGTGGTGGTTGCCATGGCGCTGTATCTGTTGTCGGTGCGCCTGCCGGAGATCGTTATGACGCCGCTGAACTATCTGGCCAACATGAATACCCCCCTGCCCACCATCGTGGTGGGCTATCAGCTCAGCCACGCCAACTTCAGCCAGGCGTTTTCCGACAAGCGCTCCTGGACGGCGCTGGTGCTGCGGCTGGCGGTGTTCCCGCTGCTGACCATCGCGCTGTGCTATGCCCTGCGGGTGGACAGCGCCGTGGCGCTGGTGCTGGTCATCGCCGCCTGCACGCCGCCCGCCGCGCTGTTGAGCATGTTCGCCCAGAAATTCGACAGCGACACCCGTCTGGCCTCCAGCATGGTGTCGGTGTTCACGGCCGTCTCCGTACTGACCATCCCGCCGGTGGTGGGCCTGGCCCAATACCTGATGGGCTGACAGCCGTCGGCGTAAGGGAGAAATTTGAAATGACGGCGAAAATGCGCGGCCATTATATTATGTAAACAAAACACCCGTGGATAAGAATGTGTCACCTGTGTTTGCGGGTTTTCCAGAAAGAGGAAAACGGCGGAGAAGCCCTGTATCCACACGGATGTGCACCGTGTGGAAAAAGCTGTGGAAAGTGTGGATAACTCCTTGTAGAAGTTATGCCGTGTAAAATTATGTAAACTCTATGTAAAGGGAAAAGCCTGTCGAAAAAAGCGGAAAAAGTGCGGCAAAAGGGGAGAATTCCGGGAGACAGTCGTATTTTCAACACTTGGTGATTTTGCCGAAGCGGGACGAAGCCGGCAGAAAAAAGAATCATTTTTGCCGGGAAAAATGCGCGCGGCGGGAAATGATTACATTATGTATTTCCCGACAGCGGTGGAGAGAAACCGCCGCTGTCGGGATGCGCACCGGAAAAATAGGAGTTGACGCGGCGCGTGATCTGTGGTAAGATACACTATGGCTTTTGGGCCGATAAACAGAGTACGGCGAGGAACCGGATCTCATAGAGACGCTTGTGTGGCTCAGTTGGCAGAGCAGCTCACTCGTAATGAGCAGGTCGCCGGTTCGAATCCGGCCACAAGCTCCAGAAACCGTACTCAAGTTGAGTACGGTTTTTTTATCAGGAGTATACTTATGAGTGAGAAGGAATATAGAGCCTTGCGGGACGCACTGGCCTCTGCCCGGATGGAGGGATATACCGTTACAAAGCAGACAGAGCTGGACTGCATGCGTCTGATAAAAGGTGAGATCAGCACCGCCGCACTGGTGCGGGAGATCATGATGCGGGGGAAGAGCGATGGCGTACAGCATTGACCCTATCCAGAACAACTGCTACCCCGGCACGACAGTACTGGTGAACCGATTTGATATTCGTGACCAGGCAAAACTGAACGAAGTGGAAACGGTGCTGGTTTCTGCACGCAGTACGGAATGGACAGCTCGACCAACAGCAGAGTCATTTGACTTCACCCACTACAAGGCGATCCACCGCTTTCTCTTCTCCGACCTGTACGATTGGGCGGGGCAGATCCGCACGGTGAACATCAGCAAGAAAGGAACGGATTTCTGCCCTGCCGGGGAGATCGAACCGCAGGCCAAGCTGATCTTTGACCGTCTGAAAGAACAGAATTACTTCAAAGGATTATCCCACGGCACATTCGTGGATGAAATCACCGACTTCTACTGCTCCACCAACTACCTGCACCCCTTCCGCGAGGGGAATGGACGCACCCAGCGGGCGTTCCTGACGCAGCTTATCCGCAGCGCGGGACATGACCTCAACTGGTCGGAAGTGGATGGCGACCTGCTGATGATCGCCACCATCCAGGCCGCACAGGGCGTGACAGACCTGCTGCGTCAGGTACTGGGTCAGGCGATAAAGTGAGTATATACAAAAAGAGCGTTTGGAGTTCTCTCCAAACGCTCTTTCTTGCTTTTATCACACCACCTGGAACAGGAAAAACTTCAGATAGTTCGTCTCCTCCACGCCCCAGAGGATGGGGTGGTCGGCGCACTGCTGCCGGGCCTCGATCTGCCGGAGCTGCACCCCGGCGTCACGGGCGGCGCTGTGGAGCATCTTGATGAACAGCTCCTCGGTGGCGAAGTGGCTGCACGAGCAGGTGGCCAGATATCCGCCCCGGGGCAGCAGCTTCATGGCCCGGTAGTTGATCTCCTTATAGCCGCCCATGGCGTTGTGTACCGTCTTGCGGCTCTTGGTAAAGGCCGGGGGATCGAGGATGATGAAATCGTACTTCCTGGGCTGCTTCTCCAGCTCCGGAAGCAGATCGAACACGTTGGCGGCCACGCAGTCCATGACGCCGTCCAGCCCGTTGCGGCGGGCGTTCTCCGCCGCGCACTGCAC
>CAKTZN010000141.1 GCA_934635545.1 uncultured Oscillospiraceae bacterium
CAGAAAGGTCTTGCATTTTTTTATTTTCATGATACAATAGCGTTGACAAATCTTAATGGAGGTACTCAAAATGGCTTATCAGATCGGTTCCGCTTGCGTCAGCTGTGGCGCTTGCGCAGACGCTTGCCCCGTGGGCGCTATCTCCCAGGGCGATTCTCAGTACGTGATCGACGCTGGCGCTTGCCTGGACTGCGGTTCCTGCGCAGACACCTGCCCCAACGGTGCTATCAATCCCGCTGAGTAAAATCCGTACATAAAAAACGGCCGGTGCAATGCGCCGGCCGTTTTTTATGCGGACGGACCGTCAGGGGTACCAGCCCCGACAAAGTCTTGCCCGAAGGCTCCGTGTATGCTATACTATCCCCAGAAAAGGAGGGCTGCCCATGGAGCGCGCCGAGCGCCTGTGGTCCGGTGGGCCGCGGTACATCTACGACGAACAGTGCTTCCCGCCCTCCACGGACTCGTTCCTGCTGGGCAGCTTCGCCAGCCTGCGCCGGGGCGAACGGGTCTGTGATCTGGGAGCGGGCGCGGGGTTGCTGGGCCTTCTGCTGCTGGCCCGGGAGCCGTCGCTGAACGTGACCGGCATCGAACGGGACGCCCACGCCTGCGAAATGCTGGCCCACAACGCCGCCGCCAACGGCCTGCCCCTCACCCCGCTGTGCGCCGACCTGCGGCAGCGGGACGCCCTGCCCGCCGGGGCGTTTCAACTGGCCGTGTCCAACCCGCCCTATTTCGCGCCCCACACCGGTGCGGTGGCGGAGGGCGTCCGGGGCGATGCCCGGGCCGAGCTGACCGCCTCGCTGGACGACGTGTTCGCCGCGGCGGAGCGCCTGCTGCAATGGGGCGGCCGCTTCTGCCTGGTGTACCGGACGGAGCGTCTGGCGGCGCTGATGGCCGCTGCCGCGGCCCACGGCCTGGAGCCCAAGCGCCTGCGCATGGTGCAGCACACCGCCCAGAGCGCACCGTCCCTGCTGCTGTTGGAGTGCCGCCGGGGCGGAAAGCCCGGCCTGACCGTGGAGCCGCCCCTGCTGCTGCGGCTGCCGGACGGCGGCGAGTCCCCCGATGTGCGCCGCGCCTATTTCAGAGACAAGGAGTAACCGCTATGCCCGGAACACTATATCTGGTCGCCACCCCCATCGGCAACCTGGGGGATTTCTCTCCCCGCGCCGTGGAGACGCTGCAAAGCGCCGATTTCATCGCCGCCGAGGATACCCGCGTGTCGGTGAAGCTGCTGAACCACTTCGACATCAAAAAGCCCCTGGTCAGCTATCACGAGCACAACCGCGCCGCCGCCGGGCAGGCCATCCTGACCCGCCTGCTGGGGGGCGAGACCTGCGCTCTGGTGACGGACGCGGGCATGCCCGCCATCAGCGACCCCGGCGAGGATCTGGTGCGCCTGTGCGCCGAAAACGGCGTGGAGGTGCTGGCCATCCCCGGCTGCTGCGCCGCCGTCTACGCGCTGGCGGTGTCCGGCCTGCCCACGGGCCGCTTCACCTTCGAAGGGTTCCTGCCCTCCGGCAAGAAGGAGCGGCGGGAGCAGCTCCATGAGCTGACCGGCGAGCGCCGCACCATGATCTTCCACGAGGCGCCCCACCGGCTCCGCGCCACGCTGTCCGACATGGCGGAGGCCTTCGGCGGCGACCGGCGGATCGCCCTGTGCCGTGAGCTGACCAAGCTCCACGAGGAGACCGTGCGCGTCACCCTGGCGGAGGCGGTGGACTATTACGCCGCCAACGAGCCCCGGGGCGAGTACGTCCTGGTGGTGGCGGGCCGCGAGAAGTCTGACGCCCCGGCCATGACGCTGGAGGAAGGCGTGGCGCTGGTGCTGCGCCGCCGCGAGGAGGGACAGCGATTAAAGGACGCCGTCCGGGCCGTGGCCGATGACACGGGCCTGAGCCGCAACGCCCTGTACGACGCGGCAATCAGACAATAGAGGTTTCGCTCTCCGGAGCGACCTACTTTTGAACTGTTGCGGTGCCCAAAATTTCGTTACGTCATTAAAGCCATCGAAATTTTGACCGCTGCCGCTGATGCACATTAACGGTGGGGAATGGATCGTTGTACAGCGGGCCGACAGGGTCGTCGGCCCCTACGCAGCGACCGCCGAAAACCGTCCGTAGGGGCGGACGACTCTGTCCGCCCTTCCGAACAGTGCGTCAGCTTCTACCGTTCCACCGCATCAGCGGCAGCGGCGCAGAAAGCGTGAACCATCAAAAAGCTTCGCAGAATTCGCGCCCGCGCAGTAGAGCGAAGCGAAACAAGTGCCCTTGGGGTACAGGCGCGAAGAATTTAAATCATTTTTTGCCGCGACATGTGCGTGGCAAAAAATACTTCTCGGCCCGGCAAGTGCCAAAGGCGCGCAGCGGGCCGCAATCCTCTTTGGCAATGAAATCGAAGATTTCATGCCAGTATAAAAACGCTCCCCGCCATGTGGCGGGGAGCGTTTTTTGTGCGGTTTTCAGCCGTTTTTCAGGTCCTTCAGACATTTGGGGCAGATGTTTTTGTCCTTGTACACCATCAGATCTCTGCTGCTGTCGCAAAAGATACAGCAGGGACGGTACTTTTTCAAAACCACCGTGGAGCCATCCACATAGATCTCCAAAGCATCCCGCTCCGCAATATCCAGCGTCCTGCGCAGTTCGATGGGTAAGACGATCCGACCCAGCTCGTCCACCTTACGCACGATACCGGTCGATTTCACTGAAACCTCTCCTCTGTTTTGCATCTCACGCTTGTCGTGATTTCCTCTGCTCATTTATTATTTCATATTTTTACCAATTTGTCAACCGCGCTTTGACGTTTTATCCAATCATCTTACAAATATCGCCATATGCTATGTGCATATAGTATATTGAGGTGAAACTTTTATGGCCATGTCCTATTTTTTGACCGCCTTCTTCGTTCTTGCCCTGCTCTTCGGCGGGATCCACGGCCAGTGGGACGCCGTGTCCGCTGCCGCCATGGAGGGCGCGCGGGCCGCGGTGGAGCTGTGCATCTCCATGGCGGGTGCCATCTGCCTGTGGAGCGGCGTCATGACGCTGATGGATCGCTGTGGCCTGAGCCGGAAGCTGGCCCGGCTGCTGCGGCCGGTGCTGCGGCACATCCTGCCCCGGGCCAGCCGGGACGGCGAGACCATGGCCGCCCTCAGCGCCAACGTGTCCGCCAACCTGCTGGGCCTGGGCAACGCCGCCACGCCGCTGGGCATCCGGGCGGCTACCCGGATGGCGGAGGGCTGCGGCGGCGTGGCAAGCGACGAGCTGTGCCGCCTGGTGGTGCTGAACACCGCCTCCATCCAACTGCTGCCCACCACCGTGGCCGCCGTCCGCAGCGCCCAGGGGTGCGCCGCTCCCTTTGATATCCTCCCCGCCGTGTGGCTCTCCTCCGCCCTGTCGGTGACGGCGGGACTGCTGGCGGCACGGGGCCTGCAGGCCGTGTGGAGGCGCTGATATGGACGTGACCGCTCTGCTGATCCCCCTGCTGCTGGCCGGTGTGGCCGCCTGGGGCGTCCGGCGCAAGGTGGACGTGTACACCGCCCTTACCGACGGCGCGGCGGAGGGCCTGCGGGTGGTGCTGCGGATCTGCCCCAATCTCATCGTCCTGCTGTCGGCGGTGTACATGCTCCGGGCCTCCGGAGCGCTGGACTTCTTCACGACACTCCTGGCCCCTGTCCTGACGGCCATCGGCATCCCACCGGAGACCGCTCCCCTGCTGCTGATCCGGCCCCTCAGCGGCAGCGGCGCCCTGGCGGCGGGCAGTGAGCTGATGGCCGCCTACGGCGTGGACAGCACCGTCGGCCGCACGGCGGCGGTGATGCTGGGCTGCACCGAGACCACCTTCTACACCATCGCTGTCTACTTCGGCGCGGCGGGCGTACGGAAGCTCCGCTACACCGTCCCCGCTGCCCTGACGGCGGATCTTGTGGGGTTCCTGGCGGCAGCCTGGTGTGTGCGGCTCTTCTTCTGAAATGTAAACTTTTTCTTATCTCTGCCCCTTGTCAGGTTTTTAACTTGCCACCGCCGCCCTTTTACGGTATACTGATGGTACTATCATATTTACCGTGGCGCACCGGATAACGGCGCGCCACGATCAAACTTGAGAGAAGGAGCGTTATCTTGACCAGTCGTAAAATCATTAACAGTAAACTGAAAGAAGCCGTGGACTCCGTGCTGCCCATCACCCTGATCGTGGCGGTACTGTGTTTCTTCTTCGTGCCGGTGGGCAGCGGACTGATGCTGGCCTTCCTGGTGGGCGCGGTAATGCTGATCATCGGCATGGGCCTGTTCACCCTGGGTGCGGAGCTGTCCATGACCCAGATGGGCAACCTGGTGGGCGCGAAGATGACCAAGTCCCGCCGCCTGTGGCTCATTCTGGTGCTGGCCTTCGTCCTGGGCGTGGTCATCACCATTGCCGAGCCCGACCTGCAGGTGCTGGCCCAGAACGTGCCGGGCATCGACAAGACCATGCTGATCCTGACGGTGTCGGTGGGCGTGGGTATTTTCCTGACCATCTGCATGCTGCGCATCCTGCTGGGCATCTCCCTGCGGACGCTGCTGCTGGTGTTCTACGCCATCGTGTTCATCCTGGCCGCCCTGTCCGACCCGGACTTCCTGTCGGTGGCCTTTGACTCCGGCGGCGTCACCACCGGCCCCATGACGGTGCCCTTCATCATGGCCCTGGGCGTCGGCGTCGCCTCCATCCGAAGCGACGAAAAGGCCAAGTCCGACAGCTTCGGTCTGGTGGCTCTGTGCTCCATCGGCCCCATCCTGGCGGTGCTGATCCTGGGCTTCCTGTACCCGGAAAACACCGCCTCCGCCACCGAGACGGTGGTGGACAGCTTTGAGAGCACCCTCACCGTGGGCTACAGCTACATAGAGGAGCTGCCCGCCATGATGGGCGAGGTGGCCATCGCCCTGCTGCCCATCTGCGTGTTCTTCCTGCTGTTCCAGATCTTCTC